>JAPYPK010000005.1 GCA_029937655.1 Nitrospinaceae bacterium | reverse complement strand
GGAGGTACGTCTTACTAGTATGCCCGTCTTCTTCGATTTCATGCTCAATATCAGGCAACACTTCTGGCAATGTTTCTATACTCATAATATTCAATTTAGAAGATAACCACGAATCAGACAATTGACAACACCAAACAACTAACACAAAACCAAATAAAAATGCTTACGAATCAAACGACAATAATTATACTAAAAAATATGCGGTCGTGCGAGTTGGTCCCTATGAGAAAATTGCATTCTACATCAAGACAACAAGACTACACGTCAAAAGTCGGAAGCGGAGGATCCTTCCAGATATTTAATTCCGTAGTTTCACCTAGTTCAACAGCAGGGTACTCAACTGAGTAAGGCGGGGTATTTTCGCATTCAAAATCAACTTTGATCTTTTGGAGCGACCACGTTCCCTTTTCAGGCCCAACAAGTGTCATTGAATGAGCCACACTATTAACATCATAACCACCTTCAAGAGTTTCTCCAGGTTTAGTACCGCCAGACAACTCCTCAAGAGGTAACACATGACTATTAAAACAAAACCGCGCAGGCTCTTCAATTCCTTCGCTTCCTGTTTGTATTTGTATCCGAAATTTGTTCAATTTGGGCATAGAATTCCTATTCCTTAAAAGTATGGATTTAATCCGGCAGCGTGGTCAGTTTCATCAAAAATAGCGCCAACCTGCGGTACAAATTTTCGAAACGAGCTATGAACTCCTTGCTTTAATGTCAGATCGGCAGAACTACACCCTTGACACCCTCCTCCCATCTTGATGGTAATCGTATTGCCTTTAATATGCTCCAAAGTGATAAGTCCGCCATGCCCAGCAACCCCAGGATTTACTTCTTCATTAATCGCTTTTTGAATTCCTTCTTGTATTTCATCCTGACTGGGCATTTCACTAATTATCTTCTCCGAAATCAACTCCCCTCTTTCTTCAAGTAGTTCACGTAAAGCCGTACCGACCTCTGAGCCTAAAGGCTTCCAGTCAAACATATTTTTATCTTTCCGGGTAATTGTAACAGTGGCTTCATTAACAAGGACTGACTCCACATCCTCCAAGCTAAATAAGCGTTCTGCTAATAGGGAACCCTCGGCGCTTTCAAAATCAGGAAACCACCAGGAATGGCCGGAAAATAGAGGTCGGTTTAGCATGAAAAGACACTGGTCACTAGTTGCAGATGGCTGGGCTTTTATCAAAACCTTGTTTCCATCGACTGGTGGGAAAATATCATCTGCAACCTCCGGCACTCTTATAACGCGGCGCACAACAGGCTCTGGTTCGGGAAAAGGGTTATTTTCTTCGACTGGCTCTGAAGATATTTTTGTTATATCATCGGCAACATTATTCTGGGCTGGTTCCTCAGCAACCACATCTTCACTTGAAAACATATTTTTAAATTTTGTGATTATATTCAAAATGGCCTCCTTAACTCGAGAATCTACATGAATTTCAAAATATTTTATTTTATCCAAACGCATCCATACATAATATGGATGCGTTACTCTTAAAAAGGTTGCAGAATAAGTCGACCTACCCTAATCATAAAAAAAATTTCTTACCCGAATCAATGGCGTACATCCTAGTAATCCTTTCTGGTTGAAACCAGACCTATGCGATAAGGAAAGTGACGGTTCACCGTAAAGCATTTCACACCTGCCTCTTGAGCCATTTCAGCCATCTCGGATGGAGTAAATGCATTCATAACAGATACTGGGGCATCATGACGAGTAAGGCGATTCTTTGTGACCAAACGAGTCAGAATAAGAATAAACGCATGAGCTATCCGACTTCTATGCAAATCATTTATTATAAACCCAGACCGACTCATAAGGTCAGCCATTCGCAAAATATTTACTGCCTGAATTCTTGTAAAATGGTGCAAAGACAAAGAATTTATTACTACATCAAAGCTATTTTCTCCAAAAGGAGGCGAGTGAATGTCACCTTGAACGAGATGAATTTCTGGATAAGCTCTTATTTTTTTATGAGCATAGTTCAACATCTTAAAGTTTATATCCAGAGCCACAACCTTTATTTTTACATTCAGTTGACGCGCCATATCAACTACCACGATAGGTTGATCAGCAGACCCGGTAGCTAGATCCAAAACCAAGAATTCCTTATCTAAAGGCTGTCTCTTTATAAAATCACGAATATAATAGAGAAGGACCTTGTAACCGCCAAGGTATCTATTGACTAAACGAACATCTTCAAGGCTATCTTGAACTTCATCAAACGGAGCCTCATCTAAGTCAAGTAGTTCAGGTTTTAAATTACGCGGAGGGGAGGAAAAAAACATGAGTCACAAAGATAGCGACATCAATCTTTAAAAAAGTAATAGAGGTCACCGTTAGTAATTTTTTTCTTAACTAGGCTTTCTGCAATACCCTTAAAAACACCACGGGTCATTGGAAAAAGAATAAAAACACCTATTAAGTCGGTAATTACGCCAGGGGTAACAAGAAACATTCCAGACAAAGCCATTACAGAACCATTGAGCACTTCGTCACCTGGAACAGTTCGAGACCTTAAGTGCCATTGCATCTTCTCAAAACATTCTTTCCCCCAACTTCTCCCAATAATATTACCCACAAGGAATGTAAACATTATTAGAGACAGCGTATTCATTATACTAATATACCCACTCACAATCGTTAATAGGTATACTTCGCAAAGTGTGCCGATAGCAAAAAATAAAACAACCGCCAAAGACATATAGTTGTTTCCTTCTAAATATATACAAAAAATAGGGGAAAATAGTCTAAACAGGTCTGGCAAACATATCACGCACGAATCAACTGTCAAGGTTCTAATTTTAGATTAACCCAGGGCAGTCTATTATGGTCCATTTAATTTTAATGGTTTGCTGAAATTTCATATAAAAATTCTAGCAATGCATCAAACTGATCGTCAGTTAAAAACAGCCCTGTATTTTGTGTAGTGTTATTGTCTCTCCCATGCATTTTAAAAAACTTTTCTTTAAAATTGTTTATTCCCTCATCCGAGATTAGATCGAATGTGCTCAACAAAGAAGTCCCTTTGTTTCCCCCCACCTTATTTATCGAGTGACAGAACAGGCAATTATCCTTAAAAAGCTCCAAGCCAAATTGCGCATAAGCATTTCTCAAGTCTAAAGAATATAATGAGGAATAATAATCAACCAATCTAACAAAACGTAATTCAGTAATATTTGCCGTAAAAAAACGTTCAGAAAATGGCGGTTTTGCGTGATTAGGAACCACAATAAGTAATGGTTGCAGCCAATAAGGCCGAGCGGTTCCTTGAGGCAATTCAATTATTAACGCGAGTTGAAGGTCATAATTTCTCACATCATTGATTGAGATTATCCCCTGATAACCATCGGCACAATTAAGAAGAATTGCATCCATATTTTCATCAGGGCTATATACTTTCAATAATTCAGAAAGTGAAACCACCTTCATTCGGCTACTTTCGTACTTTAATCCCTGATCAAAATAAGTGCTCGAAATCCATTTTTTCTCGAGCAAATCAAATACCGAGTCCCTTGAAGTAACCGATTTCGAACCCTTACCAGCCTGCCTTAATAAGGTGTCATTGAATACAGGAAAGCTCTCACAGGATGGAAGGAAAAAAACCACTAACAAAAGCGATAGTGATAATATTATCTTTCTGTTGAACCAGAGGTTAAGCTTAAATAAGTTTCTCAATTTAGAATCTAATTTCACTCTAGAAATAGTTTTTGGTCTCTTGATTCTTATGATATAAAAAAAGGGGCGCGATAGATAATTAACTGTACAATAAAGTTCATTCAGATTTTTGAACTAATTCATAACAAATAGATTAGGATGAGAATTAAAAAATGAGACCCTTTCTTTTAAATTTAGTTTTAGTTTCATGCTCATTATTTGTTTTTTCAGTTACGGCAGGTGCTCACCCTCATAAATCAGGTGAAATGCATCATGGGCCATCTTTAGAAAACTACCAAATCGAGATAAATTTCTCTGCAAGCCACCTGACCCAGGATGGTTCAACACCCAACATCAAATTAGCAGCTAAAAATGAGGCTAATAAAGCAAAGTCAGAAACCAAACAAATTAAAAGTAAAACAATACAGAAAAACGAACAAATACAAAAACAACATAAAGAACAAAGAAAGTAAATGACAACCACACCCGATACGCTTCAAATAAAACCAGAAAAAATGGATTTTCGAGCATATTCCATTTCATGGAACCTCACTAAGCGGTGCAACCTTAACTGTGACCATTGCTATCTTGATGCCAATTTTCGTGGAGGATTTCGCTCTGACGAGTTAGATACGGATCAATGTAAACGAGTCATCGATCAAATCGCTGAGGTCAATCCTAATGCTTTTCTCATCCTTACCGGTGGTGAACCTTTATTACGTCCAGACATATATGAACTCATACGTTATGCAGCGGACAAGAAGTTCATGGTTGTTCTTGGGACCAACGGAACTCTCATCAATAAAACAAATGCGCAAAAAATCAAGGAGGCAGGAGCACATGGTGTTGGAATAAGCATTGATTCCATGGATGCATTAAAGCACAACAAATTTCGTGGTGTTTCCGGAGCCTGGGAACAATCTATGGAAGCCTTCAATATATTAAACGAGGTCGGCGTAGATTTTCTTATCCAGATGTCAGTCTCAGACATGAACTATAAAGAAATTCCTGATGTGGTCGCATTCACAGAAAAAATAGGAGCCATCGCATTCAATCTGTATTTTCTCGTTTGCACTGGAAGGGGGCAAGGTAACACTGATATTTCTAATGAGGCGTATGAGGAAGCTCTCAAAATGCTTTATGAACAGCAAATGAAATATAAGGGCCGCCTAATGATAAACTCAAAATGTGCTCCCCAATATAAACGTGTTGTTTATGAAAATGACCCTGATTCAGTGTATACACGCACCTACTCAGGAGGTTGCCCAGCTGGAACTCACTACAGTAGAATTTCCCCTGAAGGCAACATGACACCCTGCCCTTTCATTGAAGAATCTATTGGCAATTTAAAAACTTCCTCATTTAAGGAACTGTGGGACAATTCTCCGTTGATGGTCCAACTGCGCGATCGCAAACAACTAGAAGGAAAGTGTGGGACCTGTGAGTTTTCTTCCATGTGCTCTGGATGTCGTGCACGTGCCTTTGCAGAGTCAGGCAACTATATGTCCGAAGATCCCTCCTGTAACTATGAACCAGGAAAACATGGCGGCAAAGAAATCACCCTTAAAGTGGAAGATACTCTAGGTCTAGAAGTTGAATTTTATGCTCAATGGAGTCCAGAAGCTAAACAACGCTTGGAACGGATCCCCTCCTTTGCAAGAGGAATGGTCGTCAAAGGAATTGAAAGATTTGCTGAAGAAAGAAATATCACCCTCATCGACGAAATGGTTGTTAAAAAGTCACGAGAAGAGATGATCGAAAAACGAGGTGCGATGTTTCCCTTTCTGAAAAAGTTCATCAACTCGGAAAAATAACATTTTTTTCAATCGACAAACCCAATAAATAACTAGTTTTAGCGCCACTGACAGACACCTATCTTTTTTTGTATAGATCCCCAACACGAAACCCGTCACGGTCTTCACGTTCGATCTGTGTCTGACGTGAATCCTCAACATCCTGTTTACCAAGTGCCTCGGAAACTTCTTCTTGATAGCCCTTAACTTTTCTATAAAGAGGATGAGTGATGTCCAATTTTAAATTGGAAAGTGCTGCTGTAAACTCACCAGTCCCATCGGGAGTAAGCTTACACACCAGTTCTCCTGACTCATTATCCCGAAAAATATCAAGTACTGTGAGAGGAGTTTTATTTTTGACCGCAAACCCCATTTCACGGAGCAACGTTAGCACAGCTCCTCTTCCGTACACCCTCAACGGCAGACACTCCAACAAATCATTTAATAACTGCTGAGCGCTCATAAAAAATCTCCACAAAATTCATTCATAAAAAAACACAAACTATAATTGGTAGTTCCTTTTAAATAATTAGTTAAAAAATCCCAGGAACAAAGCATAGATAACTAGGTCAGCCTATTCACGGTTCTCTTTAAACAAGTCGATTATTCTTGATGAGCTTTATCTAAAATAAGTTGATGCATGACCCTCTAAAAAAATAATCTGG
Organism: Nitrospinaceae bacterium; assembly: GCA_029937655.1. Classification (GTDB taxonomy): domain Bacteria; phylum Nitrospinota; class Nitrospinia; order Nitrospinales; family VA-1; genus Nitromaritima. The sequence goes on along the minus strand of JAPYPK010000005.1, from coordinate 28,868 downwards.
ACTAGATTACCTTTTCAAGGATAATAAGATTGTGTTTAAGAAAAAACTCTTGGATATCCAAAGATACACTATTGACGAAAGGTTTCGCATGGAAAAAGTTTCAGTTGTTGACTACATTAAAAACTTACCTTTCTTTGAAGAGTTTACTGATAATGAAAAATCTTCACTCCTAGAAAAAAAAGGGGTCTTTGAAAAATACCAGGAAGGGGAAACAATCATAAAGCAAGGCGCGGTTGAGTCTTGTCTGTACGTCATCTTGCTGGGTAAAATATGTCTTTATAAATCAATTACCGACAATGTAGCAGAAGGGCGCATATCACTTACAGATTCTGAAGAAATCATGGTCAAGGAGTTAGGCATAGGGTCCATATTCGGGGAAATCTCTTTAATCACTGGCCGCCCTAGAAATGTCTCCGCACGTGCCGCATCGAAAGATGTTTCGGTTATAAAAATAACAAAAGAAATTCTAGAAAGTTTTGAGAAATCCACTCAAATGAAAATTCATAAGCAATTCCTCACAAAACTTGCCGAAAACTTGGATGACATGAACACGGAATGTATTAAGTTAAAATCTATTATCAAGAAAAAATTAAAGCCCCAAGCATGAAGACCAAGAAATTATTTTTATGTACCGTGATGGTTGTCCTTGCATTGACTCTATTTGAATATGCTAATGCAGAACTAGAATTTCGATCTAACTCTAAAGTGTCGTTACCAGATCCCACCCCAGATGAGGTAAACACTAAAACCCTCATCTCTATTAATCAATCAACCAAAAAAAATTCTATTAATTCCACACCGAAAGGTATTCAACTCCATTTCCGAGACTATCCTCTCGGTGAGATTTTAAAGAACATACACGACGAAACAGGCATTCGTTTTAACCTATCATCCCGGATGGCAAAAAAAATAATCAGTGTCGATATTAAAGCAAAGTACTGGAAAAGTTCAGTACGAAAACTTATCGAAGATTATAGCCGTGTTGAAGTTTGGACTAATCAACCCAATACCTCACAAATTTGGCTTGTCGAAAGCAACCCCTTATAACTAATTTCGACTCTCATTCTATCCCCAGCCCACTCTAATGGCGTTAAATCTACCTAAACCCCTTTTTTTGTAAAGGATTTTGCTGATTTTCCCGAAAAGAAGGTGTTGGTTTTTATCCACTGGGGAGATCAAAAGTGACGCATCAGCTAGAAGTGGGTCAATCTACTTTAAACAGTTTCCAAACAAGTAACCCTAGGAATGATTTTGGGCAGTACCTGCTAGGATTGTTGACAAACCCAAATAAGTTCATAAGTTTATGGATAAAAAATCTAACTTCCATTAGTCCCGTGTATAGAATTTTTTCTAGCCTCAACATAATTTTCATTCTCACAATACTGACTTTAACTACCTTGAGTGTTCGAACCTGGATCTACCCTAAATACCCAAATAGAGTGACTGGAGAAAACCAAATGAGTTCATCTCGAGAAATAACCCCTCTAAAAATTAAGCGTCAAACTATCGCTCCGCAAAGCGTCAATGAGATAGTCAGTAAAAATTTATTCAGAAAAGAAAGAATCGAATACCAACCTCCCAAACCACCACAACCAAAATCTCAGGCGGCTAAAGTCGTCCCAAAACCAGAACTTCCAGCCCCAAAGCTTACTCTTAGGGGAGTAATGCTTCTAGGTGGCACTAAAATTGCTATTTTAGAAGGGTCGCATCCAGTCACCATAGAGGGGAAACTAAAAAATATCCCAATTAAGAGAAAGGGGTATCACCTTGGCGATCAAATTGGTAGTTACAAAATAACCCAAATAAGTAAAAGCGAAGTGGTACTAAACACTACTACAGGGCAAGTGATCACGGTGAAATTAAAAAATAGTATGACCACTATAGATAAAATATCGAAACGTACACAACGAAAACCAAAATCTATAAGTACACGACCCGTCACAAAAAGAAGACCTCAACCGACTCCACGAATTTCCGGGTCTATCTTAACACCGCTACCAAAACATATTTCTGGCAGGTAAAATTATTTATGCTTAAAAAATCAGATCCAGTTGAGCGAATCCTTCTGCGAAACAAAAAGCTTACCGAAAAAGCTCTCGGAGAAGCAAAAGAAAACCAACTTCAAACTGGGCGTTACCTTGGTAAAACACTTGTGGACCTTGGTTATATTCACGTAGATGTCTTACTAGAAACATTAAGCAAAGAACTAAGCTTACCTTTTATCAGTTTGGAAGAGTATCCAAAAACTCAACTCCCAATAAAAGAAATAAATATTTCTGAAGCTTTTTTAAAAGAAAAAACAATATTCCCTATCCAAATAAAAGGTGACACTTTAACCATAGCAGTATTCGATCCCTTCGATCTGCATACAATAGAAAATCTAAAAATTTCACTCGGGAAAAATATTAAAATAGTTTTGAGCACTGAGGAAACCATTATCGAGGCAATCGAAACTTACTATGGCGCAGGCGAGTCAACCATGGGGCGAATGGTCGAGAGCATAAAAAAAGACGAAAATAGTTTAACTGACACCGATTTAGATACCGAACACATACGGGATATGGCTTCGGAAGCACCTGTCATAAAGTTGGTGAACCACATCATTAGCAAAGCTACTGAAATGGGGGCAAGTGACATTCATCTGGAACCATTTGCTGAGGATTTGATCCTACGTTACCGGATAGACGGAATTTTACATAATTTCGAAGCACCTCCTAAAAGACTAAACTCCGCACTTTGCACACGAATAAAGATCATGGCTAAACTAGACATTTCAGAACGTCGCTTACCTCAGGATGGACGCATAAAATTAAAGGTGCATGGAAAAGATATTGATATGCGTGTCTCCACTCTTCCAACACTCTACGGAGAAAGCGTAGTTATACGTATCCTTGACCGCGGTAACCTGACTGTTGAGTTAGAAAAAATGGGGTTCCCAAAGCAGGCACTGGAACAATTTCAAAAATTAATTCATAAACCATATGGAAAGTTACTAGTTACTGGGCCTACTGGTAGTGGAAAAACAACCACTCTTTACGGGGCCTTACAAAACATAAATACCCCCGATAAAAAAATAATTACTATAGAAGATCCGGTCGAGTATCAAATACGAGGGATTAACCAGATCCATGTAAAGCCGCAAATAGGATTGGATTTTGCTAGTGGACTTCGTTCGATTGTTCGACAAGATCCGGATGTAATCATGGTTGGTGAAATACGTGATGCACAAACTGCAGATGTTGCTATTCAGGCAGCTCTTACGGGACATCTTGTTTTTAGCACAGTTCATACAAACGATGCGGCTGGAGCCATTACGCGTCTACTAGATATGGGTGTAGAAAACTACCTTATCTCTTCTGCGCTTCTCGGTGTTCTAGCCCAGCGTTTGGTTCGAGTCATCTGTAGAACCTGCATAGAACCTATCGAAGTTGCCCCAGCATTGTTAGCTGAAATCGACAACCCTGGCCAAGATAGTATTAAGACTTTCCATGGAAAAGGATGCAAGGAATGTAACCACACTGGTTTTCGTGGTCGAGCGGGAATTTATGAGTTACTTGTAGTGGATGACTCGGTACGGAAACTTATATTAACGAAAGCAACTTCCCAATCAATTCGTGAATCCGCCCGCAAAAAAGGGATGACCACTTTACGCGAAGATGGGTGGCAAAAGGTCGCAAAAGGGGTCACCACGGTAGAAGAGGTGTTGAGGGTTACATTAAACGAACAAACCTAATTCGTAATAGAACAAACGATTTATTAGCTAAAAACTTACACAACCTGACTTTGAGTTATGAATACTTTCTATTATAAAGCAACAGACCGGCTAGGAAAGCCCATCGAAGGTAATCTCGAGGCGCATAATCACCAAAATGCTGTTGCTCAATTACGAGGGCTTAATTATTTTCCCATTCAGGTATCTGATGACCAGCTAGATAAAAATTTTTCTATAAATCGATCTTTTCAAATAAGCGGATTGCGAACTAAAATATCCGCAAAGGATTTAGTCTCTATTACCCAGCAACTTGAAACGCTTGTGGATTCAGGGATCACACTTGACAAGTCACTGTCCATTCTTGTGGACCTTGCAGAAAAAACACAAGCTAAAGAAGTCCTTACCGAAGTACACAAAAAAGTACACGCTGGAAGTTCGTTTGCCGATGCTTTGGCAGAATTCCCAAAAGTATTTTCAAAATTATACATAAATATGATACGAGCTGGTGAAACTGGGGGAACATTAGCATCTTCTCTCAATAGCGTTGCTAGTTTTCTTGAAAAAAGCGAAGAACTAAAAGCAAACATAAGATCTGCCATGATCTATCCAGCAATTCTTAGCTCTGTAGGGGGGTTTGCTATATTGGTTCTTTTTACAGTAGTAATCCCTAGGTTTTCTAAGTTATTTGACGAACTAGGCGCAGCGTTACCTCTCCCAACAAAAATAATGTTATTCCTCAGCTCCTCTATAACCGATCACTGGCTGGCTATCATCATGGCATTCACCCTATTGGTGGCAGGCTTTATTTATTACCTTAGACAGGAAAAAGGTCGAATGCACTGGGACGGTATCGTGCTAAAACTTCCCTTATTTGGTTCCTTGGCGCAAAAAATAGAGATTTCCCGTTTTAGCAGAACCATGGCTACTCTATTATCCAGTGGTGTAGCAATTCTAGGCGCCTTAAACATAACACAAGCAATCATCAACAACCGCATGATAGCGGCATCTATGGGCCAACTACACCAAGGCCTTAAAGAAGGAAATGGTCTTTCACAACCACTTCAGAAAACAGGAGTCTTTCCACCTCTTGCAATTCACATGATAACGATTGGAGAAGAAACTGGAACACTTGGTGAAATGCTAGCCAAAGTTGCGAACACCTATGACCGTGAAGTTGAGCGTTCCGTCAAACAACTTATTTCGCTCATCGAACCGTTTATGATTCTTAGCATGGCGCTAGTGATTGGTTTTATCGTTATCTCTATGCTACTGGCAATATTCAGTATTAATGAAATCAACTTTTGATAAAAAATAAAAATTAATTAGAGGGGCTAAGCTTGCATGAAAAAATATCCATCAATTTTTCGAGTTAAAAAATACCCACAATCGGGATTCACATTAATCGAACTACTGGTTGTCATGGTTATCATTGGACTCCTTGCGGCTTTGGTTGTTCCAAAATTTTTTGGACATGTAGATAAGGCTATGCAACAAGATGCCCAAGCCCAAATTGAGTTGCTTGGTCAAGCTCTAGATTTACACCGCCTTGAAAATCATAAATATCCAAGTACCGATGAGGGCCTTAAAGCAATTGCTTCATACCTTAAAAAAGAGGTTCCAAAAGATCCATGGGGAAACAGTTACGTATACACATCTCCAGGAGAACATGGAGAGTATGACTTGGTTTCTTACGGAGCAGATAGTGTTGAAGGTGGTGAGGATATAAACAGGGATATTGTGAGTTGGAAATAATGAGACCTGTGGCTTATTTAAAAAAAACTGGTTGTTTGGGGTTTACCCTGCTCGAGTTAACGCTTGTTATGTTCTTCATGGCAATTATTGCTGGTCTGAGCACGCCCTTTGTCATGTCAACGCTAGACCGCATGGAACTTCAAACATCTGCACGAAAGGTTGCCTCTACCTTGCGATACGCAAGAAGCGAGGCTATTACTTCTAAAAAACCGGTCATTTTTTCAGGAAACCTAGAGAGGAACCAGTTTTGGGTTACTAAAGGGTACAAAAATGAAGCTCCTAAAATCACATCCTTAATAGATCCTATTCGTTTGGATCACTTTATAAACGAAGGTGAGGATATTTTTTTTAAAGATGATGAGTTCACGGTCACTTTTTTTCCCCAGGGGAACTCAAGTGGAGGGTTGATCGGAATGAACATTAATGAATCTAGAAATTCGGGAAACTATTATGCTATTAGCATTGATCCCATTACGGGAAAAACTAAGATTAAATAAACCAAGTAACGATGGGTTTTCACTTCTCGAAGTAATAGTCGCGCTTGCTATTATGGCGATGGGGTTTGTCACTGTTTTACAGTTATTCTCTGGAAGTATTCGTTCAGTTAGTCTTTCTGAACAATATCTCAAGGGCACTACTCTCGCTCATTCGAAATTGGGAGAACTCGAGGTCAATAACTACAGTGTTACTGAGCTTGAAGGAACCTTTCCTGATGAAAAAAACTATCGATGGCAACTTCAAATATCACCGCACACCTCCCCTCTAAATAGTAAAGAGAATAACATCCAACTTTCAGAAGTAACATTAAATGTCCTTTGGGAGGAAGCCGGAAAAACTCGTGACATTGAAATAAGCACCCTAAAAGTTGATGGTGAGACACATCCTGGTTCAGATTCGCTCCTAGCCAAATCTTTTGGAGGTGGACCCGGATCTATTAAGGCGAGTGAAAAAGAAGCTGCTCCTCCTCCCGCTCGTCCGGATTATCAGGTTATTTCTGGAGTTAAAGTTTATTACAGTGGTTATATTAGTGGATCTGCTACACACGTTTCAGGGAATTAAAATATGAAATGTTTACGTGAGTCAAACCAGGGGTTCACTTTATTGGAACTTATCCTCTCTTTGGGAATTATAGGATTCATCGTAACTATCTCACTTGGGGCGATAAGGCTTGGAGTTTCTGCGCAAGAAACTGGCCAATTAAAAATTGACACCTTTCAACGTTTAAGATTAATTCAAAATCAACTTGGGCAAAAAATAAAATCTAACTACCCCATATTTATGTTTCGGAGGGGGAATATTTTTACGCCAAAAAACGTACAAGAAAAACCAAAAAGATTACTTTCTTTTGAAGGAAAAAATAATTCCCTACGGTTCGTAACTTTTTCCTCACCGCTCACAAGCCAGGGAAAATCTCCATGGATACATGAAACGATATTTTATGTCGGCGAACATCCCAAGTCAGGAAAATCTGGAATTATAATGGCAGAACGAATGGTAGCGCAAAAAAACTCGACTGACTCTGTATTTAACAAAATTGAACAAGATCGTTTGTTTCTTCTAGCTGAAGACGTGGATTATCTTAAATTTCGTTATTACCAAATGAGAAAATTAAGCCCTGCCGAAACCGAACTACAATTAGATAAGTCGAAAAAATATGAAGGTAAATGGGTGACCTCCGTTAAACACAACGCCTTTAAGACAAAAGCAGACGAACTAACCGAGAAGCAACAGACCCGCCTTAATTTCGAAGAAGACAATAAAATGACTCTACCCAGGGCCGTGGAAGTTTCACTAGGCTTGAAAGAACTAACCCGACCAAGCTCAAAAAAGGAATCACGGGTAATTTTTTCTCCTCCCATTATAATCCCTCTTTATTCTGGAATGAGATTTGCATTACCCATAGAGCATAATGAAAATATTTAAACATCATAGAAACCAGAATGGTGTTGCGCTGATGGTCGTGCTATGGGTTCTGGTGCTTCTAATAGGATTAGCCACAGAATTTGCCTTCTCTATGAAGGGCGAAGTCAATACAACTCGTAACTATAAAGAGGATATCCAAGCATACCATCTTGCCAAGGCTGGAATTCATATGGCGATGGCGGAAATCCTTTATCCATCAAGCTTTCACGCTTCGCATCAAGATTTTGGATTAGTCATGGGAACTTCAACTAAAGGGCCTAAAAGAAGTTCTAGCCAGGAAGGTAAAACCGCATATCGGACCTCAATACGCCAAGAGATTAAACTAGGGTCAGGACTAATCACCTATTCACTGAAGGACGAAAACAGCAAGGTTCCAATCAATAAAACAACACGAATCACATTAGTCAAGGTTTTGACAAGTGCTGGTATCGAATCAAAAGAAAAAAAGGATATTATCGCAGATTCAATACTCGACTGGATTGATTCCGATAAAAACCATCGATTAAATGGGGCGGAAGATGACTTTTATCAAAATTTAATCCCTCCTTATTTCGCAAAAAACGCACCCATAGAAAACCTTGAGGAATTATCAAAAATTCGTGGAATTGATGAAAAAATTTTATATGGCACCAATCAACGTAAAGGCTTAATTAATTTTTTTACCACATATAACATTAAATCAGTAAACCCTAATACAGCTTCACCAGAGGTTCTTTCGATCATCTTTTCGGAGTCTCAGGCAAAATCGATTATGAAAGAACGGGAGAAAAAGGGGTTTTATGACAATACAAGCTCTGATTACTTCAGAATTAGATCTACAGGAGAAGTTGAAGGAAGTCCAACAAATCACACCATAAACACCGTAGTTCAAAAGATCTCTGAAAAAGAAGGTCCCATAATATTAACGCATTACTGGAATGATAATAGCTTTGAAAATTTATACAAAAGAGAGCTAACAGATAACTGATGAAAAGTTTTTATCTAGAAAAATCGCTTGGAATCGATATTCGTGAAAATTCGGTTTGCCTAACCTTGGTAGGGAAAACCCTATACCGCGCAGATGTATTAGCTAGCAAATACATACCGATTCAACTAATAAGTAAAGGGGATGAAAAAGCCGAATCAATTTTCCTTGAACAAGTGAATCGCTTCATAATCCAAAATGATGCTTGGGCAGAAAACGTGATTACAAGTATTCCCCGTTCCAAGGTCACGCTTCAGTCATTTGAACTTCCATCCCCAGACCGTAAGTCTGTGAATTCTATGATGGGATTCGAACTGGAGAGGCATTTCTCTTCTAGCTTAGATAATTTTTTTTTCTATAACCATATAACTACTAGAAAAAAAAATCAGTACCACATCGTATGTGCCGCGATTAATAAAGAAGTTGCTAACTATTACTTAAATTTACTTAAAAAGCTCAATCTTAATGTGTCAGTTCTCGACGTTTCTACATTCGCAAATCTCAATCTATTGTTGTCTAACGATGAACATCAGGATCCACTTTCAGTTTTGGTAGATCTTAGTTCTAGTTTTATTGAGATATCAATTCTAATAAACAGAAATCTGGAGTTTTCTAGAAGTATTCCAATCACAGAACCAGACTACAAAGAAACATTTCTCAATCCAGAAAATCAAGAAAAAAAACATCAAGTAATAGCAGAAAAGATTACTCAAACCCTAGTAGAAGAAATAAAAAACGCTCTGGCATCATGCAGAAACATCGATGAATCCAAATCTGTAGATACAGTCTTTATTTCAGGGGGTGGGCATTTAACATCGCATCTTACTTCAACGTTAGAACTCGCAGCAGGAGTTCAGGTTTTTAAACTACAATCTCCAGAAACCATCAACACGACAGCATCCAGTAATTTTTCTACAGCATTTATGGCAACCTCTCTTGGACTTGCTCTGCGCGAAATAAAACAAAATCCAATAGAAGCAAACCTACTACCAGATAATTTAATAACGACTAAGAAAAAGAAAGTAAACCTTAAGAGTACTGTGGGACTGGCATTAGCAACAGTGTTGTTTATTATTGGATTCATGGTTAATCAAAGTATTCAAAACAACAAAATCCTAACATCCCTGAACAAACAGTTAGATGAAATTAAGATTCACATGGGACCTTTGGAAAAAGTTGACCTTGAATATGAAACACTACAGAAATATACGAACAAACTAAATAAAATAGATGACCTTAATCCAACAAAACTTCCGTTACTGATTGAGTTGAGTAAAGTTATCCCGAAGGATACCTGGGTAAAAAAGATCCGGTTCAAGAAGAAAAATATTGAACTTAATGGAATTTCAAAAAATGCATCCCAACTAGTACCAATTATTGAAAAATCAGGTAAATTTCGTGACACCCATTTTGTGGGTACGATCATTACTGAATCAATAGGTGAAAAATTTACGATTAATACCGCCGTAGGGACAAAGCAATGATTCAAATAACACCTAGAGACAAAAAAGTATTGATTGCTGGCGGGACTTTTATTATTTTTTGGTTCCTTTTCATACTCGTTGTTCAACCGTTGCATCAAGAAAATAAAAGAACAAGTCAAAAAATACAGGACAAGTTAATTTTTATTCAAAAATGCTATGAAATCTTGAACCAGAAGTCATATTACAAAGAAAAAAGTAAAGAAAACAAATTAATACGTACTACCCTCGACCAACGTTTTTTCAATCAAACTAAACCAGCCTTAGCGGCATCGGAACAACAGCATCTAATCGAGAACCTTTCAAACAAAACAGGTGTAAACATTATACGTTTTCGGGTCGATAAACCTAAGTACCTGGAAGGCTTATTAACCATATCAACCAAAGTCACCACTCGAGCAAAGCTTAGAAACTTTACCAACTTTATACACACGCTAGAAAGCAATCAGAAATTCATGGTCATCGAGGAGATGGCCATTCAACGAATTAACGATACAGATTTAGAAGAATTACAGGCTCAGCTCACTATTAGTGGATTTATTCAATCAATGGCTACAGCTAATAATAAAACAACATGAAAAAAATCTTCTTATCGATTTTAATATTAAGTGTTTATTTTTCCTCGGGTTGTCTAGGCAATAGAAAATCTGCCCTTGAGAGATTTAAGGAAAAGAATCCGATCGACGGGATGGTATTTTCAGAAAAAAACAAATCGAAGGCGTCAAAAACCACTCAAAGAAGTTCTAGTAAAAATAATTATGCTACTGACTCGATAGACCTAAGTGGAATAAAAGGTATTCCAGGTCAATCCATAAGCCGACTGATTAAGGTATCTGGTGAAAAGGTGCCTCTTCGCAAAGGACCAGGAAGTCAATACGGAAAATCAGGTATAGCAGAAAAAGGCCAAACTTTTTCTCTTCTTCGAACTCAAAAAAATATTCATGACAACCAAACTTGGTATCTAGCGGAAGATGAAAATAAAAGTAAATTTTTCATATCAAGCCTTTCAACTACCTTGATTGAGGATAGCCCAAAAAATACTACCCTAGCAAAAAACAATAAATTAAAAAATGAAATTAAAGCCGAAAAAATATCACTTCAAGACCGTAAACCGTTCTCCTTAAACAAACTAAAAACGGTTATCAGTCAAGAACCACCGCTTCCAAAAGAACTTATAAAGGCTAAACACATCACCTTGAACTTTGAAGAAACCGAGTTATACGATGTAATCACTACCTTCAGCGAATTATTAAAAATTGACTACATCATAGAAGGTCATGTGAAGGGGAAAGTTACCCTGCAAACATTCAATAAAATTCAAGTCCAAGATTTATATTCTGTACTGGAACAAATTTTAGCCCTACACAACGTAACTGTTACAAAAAGTGGAAACTTTTATCGATTCCTTGGAGTAAAAGAAGCCGCAAGAAAACCTTTAAGTATCCACTACGGAAACGACTCCAGCATTCCCGGCAAAGAACGACTGATCATCCAGATCATTCCTCTAAAACATATCTCCGTGGAATCAATGAAAAAAATCATAACCCCCCTGCTCTCTCCTAATGCCAGTTTTATAGAAATTCCAGAAACAAATAATCTGATGATGATAGAAATGGCCAACAATGTTAGGCGCATAATACACGTAGTCGAGGCATTGGACGTAGACAAACTCGCATCTTCCGACATCCAGTTATACAAGCTTAACAATGCTGAGTCGGACAAAGTTGTTAACGAAATGAATGAAATATTTTCTTCGATGGGCTACGCCGATTCCATCGGTGAATCTTTAACCTTTCTTTCTCTTGGTAGACTTAATTCGATTTTAGTGGTTAACGCGTTCGAACGGATTTTACCCACAATCGAATTTTGGGTTAACAAACTAGACCAACCTATTTCAGAGGGTGATGTCAGCACATTTGTTTATTATGTTCAAAATGGTGAAGCCGGGAAAATGTCAACTCTGCTTAGCTCATTGTTTCAACCACAAGGGTCGGCTCAATCTAAATTAAAGAATTTTGATGGTTTAGCTAAAACAGAAAAGTCTTCTCAGTCAAAACAAACAAAAAAGCAACCTAAATTTGGTGGTCCGACAAGCAAACAAATACAACTAACCGGGGGAATAAATGATAATATTGAGGGTGAAGTCACAATATTACCCGATGAGGACACAAATGCCCTCATTATCAGAACCAGCCCCAGGAACTACCCGGCAATTCTCGAAGTTATTAAAAAGTTAGATTTGTTGCCTCAACAAGTACTGATTGAGGTTTTGATCATTGATGTGCAGATTGATGAAGCAACTCGCAAGGGAATCGAGTGGATTTTAGAAGGAGAAGCACTGGGTAACATAGATTTTACCAAAGTAGGTTCCCTATCGACAACGGGAGTCTCAACTTCAATTCTAGGATCTTCAATTGCTGGAGCAACTGCAAGCCTGGTTCCGGGGGGTAGTATGCTTCTGGAAAACGCAAGCCGACTTAAGGCAAAACTTGAGCTATTTGCATCGAATGCACAAGCTGATGTTCTTGCAAACCCAATTCTAGTTACATCTGACAATAAAGCCGCCAGCATTTCGGTTACTGATGAGATCCCCGTTGCTAGTTCTACCTTAACTACTAATTCAGCAGCGCCTGTAACCTCGACCTCAATTTCATTTAAAAAGGTAGGCGTTAAGCTAGATATTTTACCCAAGATCAACTCCGATAACTTTGTGAACATGAAAATCCGGCAAGAAATCAGCTCAAAAGGCCCGGATGTTACGTCCGGAGGAATCACAACTGCCTCTTTTAATACACGTGAGGTTAATACCGAGGTTGTCCTTAAGGACAATCAGGTACTTGTTATGGGCGGCTTGATGCGAACAGACAAATCTCAAACAGAAGTAGGCGTTCCGGGTTTGATGGATATCCCATATCTGGGGAAACTATTCAGCAGTGAGAGTACTACCATCAAGAAAACGGAGTTGATGATTTTTATTACGCCGCATATCATTTCCACAGTTGACGATTCAAATATTGCCACTCGAGAAATAAGAAAACGCCTAAGCAGCATAAAGGGTCATAACTCGCGCAGCTAAAAAAACCCCCTTAACAAATCATTAAAAAATTTTCCATAGCCTCTTCCTTTCTATAAGATCACTCCGCCTAGCACAAAGTTTTTCAAAAAAAATAAAATATTTCGGCATATTTCAAAAATAAATCTAAATATTAAAAGTTAGGTATTTCTAGGACGCAAAGATTAAATCAGTCCTTAAAAAACGTAGAAGTATAACTATGAGTATTAACTGTCCAAAGATAACCCTACAACACACTACACAACAATTATTTCACTGAAAAAACCAGAAAACTCCCTAATCCACAAGCACTTATACAGTTGACTTGACACATATCCATCATTTATAATTTTTAGTTTGCCGTAATATATATTCAAAAAACTCATGACAATAAATTCTATCACTCAGGCGAAACATAGTAATAGTTTGCAACTGGTGGGTTCAACGCCACTAGTCAAGCTCAATAACGTCGCCCCGAAAAGTGGGGCCAATATTTATGCCAAGCTGGAGTGCTTCAATCCAGGTGGAAGCGTCAAGGATAGAATAGCCAGAGCAATGGTCGAGGATGCCGAACATCGGGGCACCTTAAAACCAGGTTCCACAATTATTGAAGCAACGAGTGGTAATACAGGAATTGGACTCGCTATGGTCGGCGCTGTGAAAGGTTATCCAGTCATTCTCGTCATGTCAGAAAATATGAGTGCTGAACGTAGAATGATCCTTGAAAGTTTTGGGGCCAAAACGGAATTAAGTCGTGCCGAATTCGGAATGGAAGGCACTATTGAAAGAGCGGAAGAACTTCTAGCTCAAAACCCAGATTATTTCATGCCACAACAGTTCAACAACCCGGCCAACCCCGCCATCCACAAGAAAACTACTGGGCCCGAGATCATCTCTGCAATGAACGGAGAAAATGTTGATGCTTTTGTGGCAGGAGTCGGGACAGGAGGAACCATTACGGGTGTTGGTGAATGTCTCAAAGAACATTATAAAGACATTAAAATAGTTGCCGTAGAACCTGCGACTTCCGCTATCCTTTCAGGAGAAAATCCTGGACCGCATAAAATACAGGGTATCGGAGCCGGCTTTAAGCCTAAGGTTCTGAATATGGATATTCTCGACTCAATTAGACCCGTCTCTGACAATGACGCATATCAGTGCTCCAGAAGACTAGGAAAGGAAGAAGGCGTTTCTGCTGGGATATCAGCAGGTGCTGCCTGTTATGCTGCATGCAATGTAGCCGAAGAATTAGGACCCGGGAAAAATGTTGTTGTGATCATACCCGATACCGCTGAAAGGTATTTTAGTTTTTACCAATATTTTTAAGGACGTCGATGGAATGGGATATGTAAAAGGATTGAAATGTAAAGAGTGCAAGAGAGCGTTTCCCAAGGAACCGATTCATGTGTGTGAGTATTGCTTCGGTCCCCTTGAAGTAGACTACGACTATGAAAAAATCAGCAAACAAATATCGCGTACAACCATATTAGCAGGGCCTCCCTCTATGTGGCGCTATAAAGAGCTGATGCCTCTGGATGAAGAAAACAAAGTCGGCGATCATGTAGGTTATACACCTTTGGTACGTGCAAAAAATCTAGGTAAGGCGCTCGGCCTAAACAACCTTTACATCAAAAATGATTCCGTAAATCATCCTACTTTTTCATTTAAGGATAGGGTAGTCGCAGTGGCGATATCCAAAGCGATTGAATTTGGTTTTGACACAATCTCGTGTGCTTCAACTGGCAATTTAGCGAACTCTGTTGCTGCGCACTCTGCAGAGGCTGGACTAAAAAGTTTCATATTTATCCCTGATGGACTCGAATCTGGAAAAATTTTAGGAACCATGGTTTATGGGACTCAACTAGTTGCTGTAAATGGTTCCTATGATGATGTTAACCGGCTTTGTAGTGAAATTGCAGCGCATCATAAATGGGCATTTGTAAACATCAATATTCGTCCCTACTATGGAGATGGGTCTAAATCATACGGCTACGAAATTGCTGAACAATTAGGTTGGAAAACCCCCGATAATGTAATTGTTCCAGTAGCAGGCAGTTCGCTCATAACAAAAATCTGGAAGGCATTTCATGAATTTGAAATGCTTGGCCTTCTGGAAGGAAAAGTAAATTCAAAAATATTCGCAGCACAGGCTACTGGATGTTCACCTGTAACAACAGCCATAAAGAATGACACTGATGTAATCACACCTGTAAAACCTAATACCATTGCAAAGTCTATAGCCATTGGGAATCCAGCTGATGGCTATTATGGTGTAAAAACCACCAAGGATAGCGGTGGCTATGGTGAAGATGTGAATGATGAAGAAATTGTGCTTGCGATGAGACTTCTTGCTGAGACAGAAGGCATTTTTACTGAAACTGCTGGTGGCGTCACAGTGGGAGTTACAAAAAAACTGGTCCAACAAGGCCGCATCAAACCAGATGAGACTACAGTGATTTGCATAACAGGAAATGGGCTTAAAACGGTTGAAGCCTTAAGTGGACAGTTTACCGATCCCGTAATCATTGAACCCAAGTTGAATAATTTTGAAGAAATATATTCGAATCTGTCAACCGCATAACAGTTTTAAGGAGATCTAAATTATGGCAATTAAGGTAAGAATTCCCACCCCTTTAATGAAACTGACGGATAACCAGTCTGAAGTTTCAGCTGAAGGGGAAACTATTTCCGATATTATAAATAACCTGGAAAATCAATTTAACGGAATAAAAGATCGGATTTGTGAAGAAAGTGGGGCACCCAGACGATTTATAAATATTTATGTAAATGAAGAAGACATCCGTTTTCTCGAAGGTGAAAAGACAACCGTGAAAGATGGGGACGAGATTTCAATTATCCCAGCTATTGCAGGTGGAGTTGGAGCTTAATGATCGAGTTTACCGATGAACAGATAGAGCGCTACAGCCGCCATATCATCCTTCCTGAGGTAGGCGGGTCTGGCCAGCAAAAAATGCTGGAAGCAAGGGTTCTTCTTCTTGGTGCGGGAGGGTTAGGTTCCCCTGCCGCTTATTACCTTGCTGCTGCAGGTATAGGCAATCTTGGGATTGTTGACTTCGATCAGGTCGATCTCAGCAATCTCCAACGGCAGATCATTCATTCGACCGAACGCATTGGTATGCTAAAAACAGAATCTGCAAAAAAAACTATCCAAGCGCTTAACCCTGATGTAAACGTCACTCTCTATAACGAAAAAATGGATTCAAGTAACATCATGCGTTTGATCGAAGACTATGATTACGTTGTAGACGGGTCAGATAATTTTCCAACACGGTATCTGGTTAATGACGCCTGCGTTATGAAAAATAAAACTCTAATTCACGGCAGTATTTATAGATTCGAAGGACAGGTCACAGTTTTCAAACCAGGAGATGGGCCTTGTTACCGATGTTTATATCCGGAACCCCCGCCCCCGGGTATGGTTCCAAACTGTCAAGAAGGTGGAGTTTTGGGGGTTTTGGCAGGAGTAATAGGAAACCTGCAAGTTGTCGAAGTCTTAAAACTTATACTTGGAATTGGAAAACCACTTGTAGGCAAGCTCCTTATATACGACGCTCTCAAGACAGAATTTAGGAACCTACGATTACGCAAAGACGCAAATTGTCCTGTATGCGGTGAAAAACCAACTATCAAAGAGTTGGTAGATTATGAAGAGTTTTGCGGATTGCAAAGATGAGAATAAAATACATCAAAATCAGCCCATTTTATCTGAGACGTTTTTTTTATTATGACATCTAATTATCAATGTCAGACACCAAGATGAAACTATCACTTCCAACAGAAGTCCAAACTCCTACTTGTCCGGTCATCGCTGACACTTCAGTACTAAAAACAATAGGCAACACTCCTCTAATCAGAATAAAAAATATCGGCAACGAATTTAAAGACGTCACCATATTTGCAAAAGCCGAATGGAAAAATGCTGGGGGATCAGTTAAGTCACGTCCCGCCCTCAAGATGATCGAGGATGGAGAAAAGTCCGGTAAACTAACAAAGAATAAAATTATAATCGACTCAACATCAGGGAATACCGGAATTTCTTATGCCCTTATTGGGAAGATAAAAGGCTATAAAGTAAAGCTGGTGATGCCTGCTAATGTTTGCAAAGAAAGAAAAGGCCTAATGGCAGATTTTTATGGTGCTGAGATTGTCACATCTAGTCCATTTGAAGGCTCTGATGGGGCAATTATTCTTGCAAAAAAAATCTACCAGGAGAATCCTGATATCTATTTTATGCCAGACCAATACAACAACGACTCAAACTGGAAAGCTCATTATGAAACTACGGCAAAAGAAATCTGGGCACAAACAGATCATCAGGTTACCCATTTCATAGCTGGAATTGGGACAGGAGGAACCATAATGGGAACGACTCGAAGACTAAAAGAATTAAATCAAAACATTCAAGGGTACGCACTAGAGCCAAAAGAAGAATTACACGGACTAGAGGGTTTAAAACATATGGCAAGCTCAATTATTCCTGGAATATATAAAGAGGAACTACTTGATGGGAAAATAAGCGTCTCAACTGAGGATGCTTACGATATGGTTGAAACTCTTGAAAAAAAAGAGGGGATTCTTGTAGGTCAATCCTCGGCAGCAGCCCTTTGTGGAGCACTAGAATTAGCACGAAGAATAAAAAAAGGAGTTATTGTAACCGTCTTCCCTGATAGTTGTGACCGGTGTTATGTGAATTTTGGTAAATTCAAAGAGTATTATGAAGAGAACCAATCTCATAAGTTACCTAAGGCTGATGTGTAAAAAATATTCTCATGCCACGATTTCAAAAACACATCTTTATCTGCAACAACAAACGCTCAAAAGATGATCCCCGCGGTTCATGTTCCGAAAGAGGTTCGGACGATCTGTTAGATTACGCTAAAAAACGTATCCATGAGCTAGGACTAAAGAGGGAAATCAGGGTCAACAAAGCAGGTTGTCTAGATGCATGTTCCCATGGACCTGCCATGGTTGTCTTTCCAGATGATGTTTGGTATTCCCCAAAAACAAAAAATGATATTGAGATAATTATAGAGCACCATATTCAAAATAATAACCTAGCTGAAGAGTTGATTATTGATTTTGGGAAAAACTCATAACCCAAACCAAGCTAACTCCCACCAATAGGCAAAAAATAGCTAAACAACCATAAAGGTAAAAATCTTTTAGCATGACTATAAATAAAAACCAAAGAACATCTCTCCGCGTCGGCATAAAAAAACTTACTAGCATCATTAAAAAAGGTCATGGGCACGAGCTGGTTAAGGGAGATAATAAAATGGAGGTTGCAACAATCCGAATCGTTGATCTTTCCACAGGTGGATTATGCATCGAATCAAAAAAAACACTTAAATTAGGCATGAATTTCGAATTAAAAATTCCGACAATTATGCACCTTGAAAGCAACTTATTAGCTTGTGAGGTCACACGTTCGATTTTTAGGGAGGATCCCCGGTACTATATAAACATGGGGACAGCACAAGACAAGAGCTACTATGAAATTGGTTTAAAATTCAAAAACCCAAACACTAATTACTTGAAACAATTATTAGACCTTGCTCTAGATAAAAAAATATAAGCGCAATATCAATTAAAATACCGCATGCGTGCCAAGCAAGTGTAAAACATGCCGACTCTGACAGCGGGCAAAGATAATTAAGGGAAATTATGCACTGTAATGCGAACCTCTAGTCCATCCTGCAACCAACCGATGTTACTATGTCCCGCAATAGTAGTTATTATCCCACTAGCATCAACTTTTCGAACACGATTGTTGTCTCGATCAGAAAAATAAAGATTCCCCTCCCTATCAAAATCCATACGAAACGGAGTTTTAATATTCGCTTCAATCGCTGGTCCTC
Organism: Nitrospinaceae bacterium; assembly: GCA_029937655.1. GTDB lineage: Bacteria > Nitrospinota > Nitrospinia > Nitrospinales > VA-1 > Nitromaritima. The sequence continues at coordinate 10,105 of JAPYPK010000005.1, read as the reverse complement.
CATCGCCTGAATACCCAAATTTTCCAGTACCTGCATATCCAGTAATAATTCCACTTGAGTCTACCTTACGAATGCGGTGGGTTGTCTGCTCGGCAATGTACAAAAACCCATCTGGCCCAATTGCTAACCCTCCAGGTGATCTAAGACCGGCTTCCAGAGCTGGTCCTTCATCTCCATGGTCACCAAAATCACCAGTTCCTGCAATTAATGTAATAGCACCGCTCGTATTTATTTTATAAACTTTACTGCTACCTGAATCCGAAAAGAAAATACTGCCTACCTTGTCAACAACAATACCATTTGGGTGAACTTCTACCCCTAGGGCCTCTAAGTTAGATTCGGAAATCGTAGAAATAATCCCCTGCTTATCAATCTTACGAATATTTCTATTAATTGAATCCGCAATAAAAATATTGCCACTACCGTCCGCGGCTATATCACTTATCGTATGAAATGAGGCCTCGATTGCAGGTCCGCCGTCTCCAGTATTTCCTTGTCTTCCATTGCCAGCAAAATGCGTAATAATACCTTCGGCATCAGACTTACGGATGATCCAAGCATTCCCGGTGCGTTGAGTTAAGTAAATGTTATCTTCGTGGTCCATTACTAAAACCTCTGGAAGGTGAAGTGTTGCCTCAATACCCGGTCGCCCATTACCTTCATTTCCCTGTTTTCCATTTCCTATAACGGTCTCGATAATGCCATTACTCCCAACCTTTCGTATTCGCTGGTGTAAACGATCGGCAAACAACACATTCCCTTTACTGTCTACGGCAATTCCTGATGGAGCATCCAAAGTAGCACCACCACCAGGTCCGCCATCTCCTCTGAATAAAAAGGTTCCATTCCCTGCTACAGTTTCGACTTGATTACTTTGAAGCCTAACTTCTCTCACTCGAAAGTGATTGCGGTCCACAACCAGCAAACGGTCTTCACCATTAAGAGCTAGAGCAAAAGGGAGGTGCAAGGTAGTTTCGGCTGAAATTTCATTATCTCCATTAAATTCGGTCTGGCTTAATCCCATTAAAGTAGTAATAACACCCAACGGGTCAATCTTACGGACACGATTATTATTACGGTCGGCTATGTAAACTATTCCAAGCGAATCGACAATTACATCTGTTGGAAATGCCAGACTTGATTGATTTGCCGGGCCATAGTCTCCGCCAAATGAATGAGTACCATCTCCAGCAATGGTTGTAATGATTCCCCGCTGATCAATTTTACGTACTCGGTTATTACCTCGGTCTGCAATGTAAAAATTTCCTTTATTATCAAGACTAATACCAAATGGGTATTTCAAAAGCGCTTTATCCGCGGGTCCAAAATCTCCTCCATATCCGGGTTCCCCCACACCGGCTATGGTTGTAATGATCCCATCCGAATTAACTTTGCGAATGCGGTTATTGGATCGATCCGAAATATATAGATTCCCATCAGTATCCACATCAACATCTGATGGAAAATGAAGATGGGCTGCCACCGCAAGACCATTATCGTTACAACACTTTGGTATTCCTGTTCCCGCAACTGTGCTGATAATTCCATTTGAGTCAATTTTTCGGATACGATGATTATTACGATCAGCTACATAAAGATTTCCTTTATCAAAAACCAAACCAGCAGGAAAATTCAAAGAAGATTCTAGGGCAGGCACGTCATCACCAGAAAACCCAGCAATACCATTACCAGCAATCGTAGTAATAGTACCATTGGGGCTGAGCTTACGAATACGGTTCTGAGAACGGTGAGAAATGTATATATTACCCCGTGGGTCAGTAGCAATTCCATCCACTAAAGTCAAAGACACATCTATCCCACGTTTACCATCACCGATAGACGGGTACGGATAATTTTCTACTGACTGAACCGGCGCAACAACACACAATTTAAATACCAAAACTATCAGTCCAATTATTTTTCCTGTCAGAGTCATAAATTCAGTATTAAAATTTCACTTACATTAACCGAAATCTGCGGCCAAAGACTAAGACTTCATACTACTTAGATTTAACGAATGACAATTTGAACTTTATTCTTTTTACGGGACATAAAGACTGCGATACTGGTCTCTTCGCCCAAATGGTTTTTTACCATATCCAAAACTTCAAGACTTGGAAATGAATTTGATTTTATGAGTGCTATGGCTCCATTATCCGTAAGATTATTTTCACCAACAAAAAAAGACTTTAGGTTAACGAATGGTTTCGAATGCGAAAATAGGAGAGCACCCTCGTCTCCAATTGAATTACGAAATAAATTTAGTGTTTCCAACTGAGGAAACACATCCGGGTTTGCCAAATAACCCGCCCCGACTGGAGTGACCATATTGTTGTTTAACATAAGAGTCTTCAAATGTTTAAAATTAGAAGACTTGACCATTAACTCCAAACTATCGTCACCTATTTCATTTTTCCAGAGCTTTAGAACCTCCAGTCCTTTTATAAAGCTTGATTCAGAAAGAACTTTTAACCCCATATCTCCAATCATATTACCCCATAGATCAAGGTGTTTGAGATTTGTGGAATGAGGTGATTTTGCTAGATTTTTTATCCCTGCATATTTGATCTTGTTTCCTTGTAATAGAAGTATCTCTACATTCGCAAGCAAACTCATACCTGCCAAGACTTTAGCACCACGAGGGCCAATCTTTCCTCCACTTAAATCTAATGTCTTTTTATCCGCGCTCAGCCTACCGTGTATCAACTCTTTAATGGAGTCATTCCCATAACAAAAATTCGTGCCCCCAAAAAAAACCATAAACAAAAAGAGTGTAGCTTTTAAAACTGACGAGGATTTCACAGAAAAGGAAAACATTTATCTCAACGCTAAAATTTGTAATATTTGAGCAATCAGGTTAACAAATATTTAAATATCGTGAAGATTATTTTCGTGCCTGCCTTGAAAGTTCCAGATATAGTTCCGGTAATTTTAGATACACCGATACGCTTTCTGTAGTGCACTGGAATTTCCATAATACGCAAACCATGTTTTACTACCTTTATCTGCATTTCAACTGTCCACCCAAAGTTTTTATCAGTCATACTTATTTCTTTCAAAGACTGATAACGAATAGCCCGAAATGGACCGAGGTCAGTAAACTGACATCGAAAAAATAACTTCATAAGGAATACCGCCAAAAGATTTCCATATCTAGCTTGTGGTAATAACGCAGCCCGACTTTCAGGAAAAATCATACGACTTCCTAAAACAAAGTCTGCTCGATTTTCTACAATTGGCTTAACTAAACTTTCAATTTCTTCAGGAAAGTCACTAAAATCGCCATCGATAAAAACAACGATCTCAGGATCATCAAGCTCAGAAATCCCTTTAAGGCAGGCTGCCCCATATCCACGAAGGGTCTCGTCAACTACTCTGGCACCATGTTTTTTCGCCACACAAGCGGTCTTGTCAGTTGAACCATTATTAACAACTATAATTTCTTTTAATCTTTCTTGGGGCAAATTATCGAGAACGAGTCCGATGGATGTCTCTTCATTGAAGGCGGGAATAATAACAGACGTTATCGGGGTAGATCCATGGAGATCTCTCATTTAACTGGAATTGCTAATGGCTTGTTTCACCGAGGTCACAAAGTCGGCTAATTTTTTATTCCTTTGAATTGAGTCAGAATTTTTTTCAATTATTTCAACAACAGCACTCCCAACAATAACTCCATCAGAAAATTTCACTGCCTCACGTGCTAAATCAGGATTCGAAATACCAAACCCGATAAGTACTGGGAGGTCTGATTTTAATTTAATCGATGCCACTCTATTACGTAACCCGTCAGCAAGTTGTGTCCGCACACCAGTCGTTCCGGTAAGAGAAACGTAATAAATAAAACCTCTACTCTGCTTAGCAATCATATGTATTCGCTCATCCGGGCTAGTAGGTGCTAACAGATGTATAACATCAAGTCCCTTTTTTTCTGCGCAAGCTGAAAGTTCGATCGACTCTTCAGGGGGAAGATCAGGAACAATAACACCATCTACCCCAACCGACACAGCATCTTCGACAAACTGTTTCTCACCATATACAAAAACAGGGTTAAAACTTGTCATTAATACAATAGGAAGGTCACGGTTTTTACGAATATCTTTAACCAAGGAAAGAATCTTTCTCAAGGTCGTCCCACTCTTAAGCGCCCGTAAAGCTGAGGCCTGAATTATAGGACCATCTGCCAGAGGATCGGAAAAGGGTACTCCCAGTTCAATTATATCTGCTCCGCTATCATCTATGACATCAAGGATATTTTTAGTTGCATCAAGGTCAGGATCTCCCGCTGTAATAAAAACCACAAGGGCTTTACGGTTTTCCATTTTTAGTTTTTCAAAGCAGCTTGTTAAACGAGTCACAAACCCATCTCCATGCGATCAGCCACCTGATTAACATCCTTATCACCTCTACCTGATAAGCAAACAACAATAACCGCGTCTTTATCCATTTTCGGAGCCATTTTAGCCACATGGGCTATTGCATGAGCCGTCTCAAGCGCTGGTATAATACCTTCTTTATTCGACAGCAATTTAAAACCATCTAACGCTTCTTCGTCTGTGATACTTTCATATTGCGCTCGACCAGTTGACTTAAGATAACTATGTTCGCACCCTACTCCAGGATAATCTAGTCCTGCAGAAATAGAGTGCGCCTCTCGAACTTGCCCGTCTTGATCATGCAGAAGATAGCTCATCATGCCATGAAGAACCCCGGTACTTCCGTGACCTAGCGTTGCTCCATGTTTTCCTGATTCGATACCAAAGCCTGCTGCCTCGACCCCCACAAGTCTTATTTTCTTATTTTCAACAAACGGATAAAAAAGCCCCATAGCATTACTCCCACCACCTACACAAGCGACGCATACATCAGGCAACCGTTTTTCAAGTTTCATAATTTGTTCACTCACCTCATCACCAATGACCCGTTGAAAATTACGGACTATCATAGGATAAGGATGAGGCCCGACTACAGAGCCTATAATATAATGTGTAGTTTCTACTGAAGTGATCCACTCTCGAATGGCTTCACTCGTAGCATCCTTTAGAGTACGCGTCCCTGCTGACACAGGAACTACCCTCGCCCCTAATAGTTTCATGCGAAAAACGTTAAGAGCCTGCCGCTTGATATCCTCTTCGCCCATAAAAACATCACACTTCAATCCAAAAAGAGCTGCAGCTGTTGCCGTCGCCACCCCGTGCTGCCCGGCACCTGTCTCGGCAATCACTCTTTTTTTGCCCATTCGAAGGGTTAAAAGAGCGCTCCCGATAGTATTATTAATCTTATGGGCTCCTGTATGATTTAAGTCTTCGCGTTTAAGGTATATCCTTGCTCCACCTAGAAACTTTGTAAGACGCTCCGCAAAAAAAAGTGGTGTTGGGCGCCCCACATATTCCCGCAAATAATATTTCAAATCACTTTGAAATTTCGGATCGTTTCGGGCTTCTTCATAAAGTTGTTCCAGAGATTCTAAGGCTGGCATCAAGGTCTCTATTACATATTTACCACCGAACTGACCATAGTGCCCCCTTGCATCAGGAAATTCTATATCCTTTGATTTTCCGTCCATTTACTCAGCTCTTTAATATGTTTCGTTTAATCTGACACTAAATTAAGAGAAGGTTGTCTCTTTTAAAAATTATCTACGTACTATATACAAATAAAACTCTACCTGAACTTACGAACAGATTTAATAAACTCATCTATTTTCCTCGAATCCTTTATTCCCGGAGATTTTTCTACACCAGAACAAACATCCACCCCATAAGGTTTCACCCTGTGGATTGCTGTATAAACATTATATGGGTTAAGCCCACCCGCAAGGATAACTGGCCCCTGTTTTTTTGCTCGGAGCGCAAGATTCCAATCAAAAATTTTACCAGTTCCCCCTCTGCTTTCGTCTGAGTAAGAATCAAGCAAAAATCCACTCACGTCATAATTCAGCATTCCCTTGAGCGAATTAGCACCCTCCACTCTAATTGCTTTGATAACTCGTCTCTTGATACGCCGACAAAACGCAGGAGACTCATCTCCGTGAAGTTGAACAGCTGTCAATCTACACTGTTCTGCAACGCGATTAACCTTATCAGATGTATCATTTACAAAAACTCCCACAGCTTCAATAAAAGGCGGTAACTCGGCAATAATATCTTTAACTTCCCTCTGTGCTATGTAACGAGGGCTCTTCTTATAAAAAATAAACCCAACCGCATCGGCCCCACTATCAACTGCGAGCAGAGCATCCTTGAGACTAGTCGTACCGCAAACCTTCACCTTAATTCGTGGTTGAAACTTTTCTAGCACCTGTAAACTCCCTCAATTTATCCCCAATATTTTTAGCGGTCATCAAACTTTCTCCAATCAAGAAAGAGTGCGCCCCTAACTCTTCAAACTCTTCTATTTCCTTCCTAGAATGGATACCACTCTCGCATACCAACAAGTTGTCCGGGACTTGAAGCGCCATTGGAATCAGTCGTCTAGAAATTTTCAAATCGGTTTTTCCACTGGCCAAGTCTCTGTTATTAATACCAAGAATGGTAGCTCCAGCGACGAAGGCCTTTTCCATGTCCTTTTCATTGTGTGTTTCGACGAGAGCAGGAAGCCCTAATTCATTCCCCAATGCAAGAAGATCGGCCAAGTGGTTTCTATCCAACCAAGTAGCGATAAGAAGAAATAAATCTGCGCCAAACGCTCTGGCTTCAAAAACCTGGTACTCATCAAAAATAAAATCTTTCCTCAGGAGGGGAATACTGACCTGCTCTCTTGCACTTTCTAACGATGAAAGACTTCCTCCGAAGTATTTAGACTCTGTCAGAATCGAAAGAGCTGCTGCCCCATTGTCTGCATATATTCTCGCAATAGCCAACGGATCCACATTATTTAAGAGGATGCCTTTAAAGGGGGTGCGCGGTTTAATTTCGGCAATAATACTCGATCTCTCCGCCAACTGGAGAGATTTTCTAATATCTCGAATCTCATAGTTTTTGTTGGCGATGCGATTTTTTACATCGGACAGTGACAACTTACGCTTGACCTTGTCAAGCTCTTCCTTTTTGTCCGAAAAAATTTTATCAAGTATATCAGGCACCTTTGAATACCAAATTTAAAGATAAATAATTAATGGTTCTTCTATAGAATAAACCATAAAATCAGAACAAAAAAAGCGCTGTTTGCGCTCTGCTTATTCATAACTTAGCTGACAAAGGTCATTGAGTTTCTTTGCAGCAGATCCTGTATCGATCGATTGTCGAGATAAATCAATAGCTTCGTCCAGGTTATCTGCTTTTCCTCCAGCAATAATCGCTACCGCAGCGTTCATCAAAACAATATCACGATGCGGACCTTTCAATCCCGATAAAATATTTTTTATAATAGTTGCATTTTCATCAGGTGAACCACCAGTAAGATCTTTGCCATCACAAGCAACCAATCCAAAACTACCCGGTTCTAGAAGGTACTCCTTAACCTCTCCCTTTACTAATTCGCAAACTCTGGTCGTACCCGTTAGAGTAATTTCGTCCAACCCGTCACATCCGCAAACTACAAAAGCATGACGAACCCCAAGATCTCTTAGAACCTCAGCAATTTGCTTTATTCGACTAGAGTCGTAAACACCAATTACCTGAGCATGGGCACCAGCTGGATTCGTTAACGGACCTAATATATTGAAGATAGTTCGAAACCCCAGTTCCTTTCTTACCCCTGCCGCATATTTCATTGCACCATGCATAAGCGGAGCAAAAAGAAACCCAATACCCACACGATCAATACATTTTTCAACTATAGCTTTACTTGCTTCTATATTTACACCGAGACAACTCAAGACATCAGCACTGCCGGAGCGACTGGAAACGGCCCTGTTACCATGTTTGGCAACAGTAATACCACAGCCTGCTACAACAAAGGCAGCTGCCGTGGATATATTAAAAGTATTAGCTCCATCTCCTCCTGTACCACAAGTGTCCACAATAGGATCTGCTGTGACCTTAAGTAGCTCTGCTTTGTCGCGCATAACCAGCGCTGCCCCAACAATTTCGGTCGTGCTTTCTCCTTTCATACGAAGTGCAGTGAGAAAAGCCCCTAACTGGGAGTCTTTCACTCTCCCCTCCATAACTTGGGTCATCACCGATACCATTTCTTCCTTTTTCAGGTCTACCTTGTCTAAAACTTGTATTAAGGCATCATGAATAGTCATCGATAAATCACTCAACTAATTTAACCTGCCTACATTAATAAAAAATTTTTCAGAAGATCTTTGCCGCTAGTCGTCAGAATAGATTCAGGATGAAACTGCACACCCTCGATAAACATATTTTTATGTCTTATTCCCATAATTTCACCATCGTCACTCGTCGCAGTTACTTCGAATTTATCGGGAACAGTATTTTTATTTAAAACTAATGAATGGTATCTAGTAGCTTCAAAAGGGTTAGGTAAACCGTTAAATAGGTGCTTATTATCATGCGTAACCATTGATGTTTTTCCGTGCATCAGTTTTTTTGCTTTAACGATTTCCCCCCCAAAAGCACGAGCAATCGATTGGTGCCCGAGACAAACCCCTAGTAGAGGAATTTTTCCTGCAAAATGACATGCTGTTTCTATAGAAATACCTGCTTTTTCTGGCGTACAAGGCCCTGGAGAAATCACAATTTTTTCTGGATTTAACTGATCTATATCTTTAAGAGTTATTTTGTCATTACGGTGCACGACAACCTCTGCACCTAGTTCTCCTAAGTACTGAACCAGGTTATAGGTAAATGAATCGTAGTTATCGATCATCAAGATCATCAAACAAGTCCTTTCTCGGCTAATTCGATTGCCTTGAGTAAGGCTTTGCCCTTATTCATGGTTTCTTCAAATTCATTTTCCGCTATAGAATCAGCCACAATTCCAGCACCAACACCTAAGTAGGCTGTTTTATTTTTTATCAAAAGTGTACGAATGGCTATAGCAGTATCCATGTTACCGTTAAAACTAATATACCCCACGGCACCCCCGTACAAACCCCTTCTAGTAGGCTCCAACTCCTCAATGATCTCCATAGCTCTTACCTTGGGAGCGCCCGACAAAGTGCCTGCGGGAAAAGTCGCGGCCAAAACATCATAACCATCTAAACCTTGCTTAAGTTCACCCTGTACATTCGAAACTATGTGCATGACGTGTGAATACCGTTCAATAGTAAACTTTTCATTAACTGAAACAGAATTGGTTTTTGCCACTCGACCAACATCATTACGTCCCAAATCTACCAACATAATGTGTTCGGCTAATTCCTTTTCATCATTAAGGAGATCGTTTTCTAAGGCTTGATCTTCCTCTTCTGATTGACCTCGCTTACGAGTCCCGGCGATTGGCCGAACTTCAATCTTGTCACCCTCTAGACGAACTAATATCTCTGGAGAAGAACCAACAATTTCAAGGTCACCAAACTTCAAATAATACATATAAGGAGAAGGGTTAATAGATCTTAATGCTCGGTAAATTGTAAACGGATCTTTACTGATATTAAATTTCAATCTCTGCGCCAAAACTACCTGAATGACATCTCCCTCAAGAATATAATTCTTAATTTTCTGCACAGAATTTATGAAATGTTCTTTTTTAAAGTTAGATTCTATACGGTTTAAACTATCTATTTTCGATGAATTTTTATTATTAACATCAACAGGAAGGCTCGTTCTTAGTTTTTTTTCAATCGCATCAATATTTTTTACCGCTTGATTGTACGATTCTTCAATATTTTCGTTGTCAACATGAGCATTGGAAACAATTTTTATTGTTTGAGCAACATTATCAAATATCAATAAAGTATCTGTGATTACAAATCTAGCATCGGGTACTTGCAGGTCATCCACAGTATCTTCGGGCAAATCCTCAAAAGAACGAACCATATCGTAACTAACAAAACCAACTGCACCTCCAGAAAATCGAGGCAAGCCTTCCACATCAACAGGCTGGTAACGGGCCAGAATATCTTTAAGGCCAACAAGTGGGTTTCCCTGTGTAATTAAAATTGATTTTGCTTGACCATTTTTTTCGACAACAACCTCATTCCCCTTGATACTAATGATAATTGAAGGGTCAAACCCGAGAAAACAGTACCGGGCCC
>JAPYPK010000081.1 GCA_029937655.1 Nitrospinaceae bacterium | reverse complement strand
TGGGGCGTGATTGGTAAGGAACCCAGTCAGTTTAAGGATCCTGCTGGCATTGGGCTCTCCTGGGAGCCGGACTGGGCGCCTGCCGAAGAGTAGCCATTTTTTGATAGAAGCCCATCAGGGTACTTTATTCTGGAAGTGTTGAATTAGGAGTTAGGAAGTGGTCCATAGAATACATAGGGATGAACTAAACTGCTTTTGCTTGTTTTTTGTGTTAATGACGTTTTTCATTGCTATGCTTCGAACGGAACAAGTGGTCTTTGCGGGTGAGCCTTTACATGGGAACGACTCTTTGTTCGAGAATCAAATTCGCTCAATGACCGCTCCCAAACCTCCACTGAAACTTTCCGGTGATCCCCGTTATCGGAATAATCAGGACGATACGGTTACAGACTTGAAACATGGATTGATGTGGAAGCGACAAGACTCTTATCAGGAAAAAAAAGAATGGACTAATTGGGAGGCTGCACAACTTTATGTTGAGGAAAAGAATAAACAAAAGTTTGCTGGGCATAATGACTGGAGGCTTCCAACACGCAAAGAGCTGTTGACCTTGTATGAGGAGGATAAAAGTATCCCTTGGTTTTATTACTGGACAACCAATGAAGTTCATATGGATCCAATATTTGGATACACTAGCTGTTGTTTTTGGACCAGCGAAGAGCACAAGGATCAATTTGCTTGGCATGTAAATTTTCTTCGCGGGAAAGCATATCCCGGCATTAAGAAAGGGAAGAAAAATCAGGCTGCCGGGTCTGCTTCTCTTTCTGTGGTCCGAGCCGTGAGAGGGGTTTTAAAAACTGGCTTAGAAGCGGGTCCGAAAATGGAATCAGAAGTTGAGTCTAACGCGAAACCAGAGGCTGTTTCGGTAAAGGAACCCGAAGCTGAGTCTGGAGCTAAAATAGGTGGAATTGATTCAGAAGAGTAAGCTGCTTTTGTTTCTTACATGCGGAGGTTTTTGAATGAAAGAGGATGGTAAAGATAAAACCTGGAAAGATAAAACAGGAAGAAAATACCAGTCCTATGGTGCCGAACAGAGGTTGGAGCGCGCGCAACTGGAGAAAGGTGAGGAAGACCGCGAGGAACTGAAAGATAAAAAAGAGCAGGCAACTTCTTCTCTGTCGGAAGAAAGTGAGGCCAGTCAGAGCTCGACAAATATTCAAGAACCTGGGTCTGGGGCGGCGGAAAATGATGAGGGTGAAGAGGTGGAAGAGGAGGTCGAGTTTGACCTTGAGGCTCAGATAGAAGAGTTTCGTCAGCAAATTGAAGAGGAACCTGAAAATTGTGTCCATCATTATAACTTGGGAGAAGCTCTCGCTGAGTTAGAGCAGACGGATGCAGCCAAGGCTGAATTTGAGAGGGCGCTGGAGCTCGATGAAGATAAGGCGTTTAGTGCAATTATACATTTTGGTTTGGGAGGATTGTACTACCATGAAATGATTGCTGGAATTCAAGGAAATGTTGTTCGCAGTTCGGTCGGTTTGCACTCTCAACATAAAGCCGGTTGCCAGATTATTGAGGTCAATGATGGTGATTATGAGGCCCCTCTTAGGCAGTATGAGGACGCAATCAAGATGCTAGATAGCTTGCAGGCCGATGAAGAGATTGTTGATCACGTAAAGGAAAACGCACCAAGACAGATTGCCGATATTTACTACAAGTGGGCTTCTGACTTGATCGATAAGTCTCGTCAAATTGAAGTTTACGGAGGCGAGATAAAGGATGTAAAGCAAGGCTTGGAGTATCTTAAAAAGACGCTCGAACTCAGTCCCAACCATTCGCAAGCTCAGCTCATGGTCAAGTATGCGCGTAAAATGTTGCAGGAAGGCTGGGATATATACGACGAGTTTGGTTTTGTTGCAAAAGAAATTCAAGGGGTAGGCTGATATTTTAAAGCGCTTAAAAATTTTTCAAGGAGGCATATATGTCATCGGACAGATTGGATGAATTGATTCGTGACCGATTGAGTCCAGATGGCCAAGTATTGAGCCTCAAAGCTCAGTTCATACGCGAGGTTGGCGCCAAGGCTCTCGCGCAAAAAGAAGAACTTAGAAATCTTAGGACTCTGGATCTTACTATGAACGATATTGGTGATGAGGGAGTCAAGGCCATTGCAGAGTCAGAGGTTTTATCTAACCTGAGGACTTTGAATTTAAAGTCTAATCGAATCGGTGATGATGGGGCAAGGTACCTGGCTAACTCTAAAACTTTAAAAAAATTACGTAGCATGCAGTTGGTTGTTAATGATTTTAGCGAAGAAGGGGAAAAAGCTCTTCGTAACTCCACGTCACTTTCTAGTCTTAGTTCGTTGAAGTTTAGAGTCTGATTGTTTAAGCGGTATTTTTATTGACGTTCATGCTCCAGCTAATTGAAAAACGTGGCAATAAGCTTGCGGGTGTAATCTAAAAAAATCAAAATAGAATACGGTTGATTTCCTCTCCCAGATTTTTGCGGACACTTATGGCAAGACAGTTAAACTCGGAAGTATATATTGCCTTGCTCGCCGCTTTTTTGTAAACCCCTCTTGCCCATTTTTTATCCCCTAGGTTTTCAAATAGGCACTCAGCAAGACGGCGGAACTCATAAAAGAACTTAGCTTCTCTTTCTGACTTCACATACAAATTTCTAACCCACCCAAAGTCTTCCAATCCCAAGCAAAGACTGTCAGCAAGATCGCGAAGTTCGCAGCTTGTTTTTGCCTGGCTTTCTGCTTTTTTGTAAAGGGCGAAAGCCCATTTTTTATCGTTTAAATTTTTGTAAAGACTGTCAGCAAGACTGCAGAAATCCCCGCTGCTTTGAGCCTTCTTTTCGGCTTTGCTGTAAAGGCTCATTGCCCACTTTTTATCCGCGAAATTTTTATAAATAGATTCAGCTAGACTATGAAGATCGCTACCATCGGTGGCCTTCTCTTCTGCTTTCTTGTACAACTCTCGAGGTTTTTCCTTGTTTCCAAATTTTTTGTATATGACATCGGCAAGTTCATGGCAGTCAGAATACTCTTCAGCCTTCTCTTCAGCTAGATGGTAAATTTTTTCAACCCAGTGCGCTTCGCCGAGTGTCTCATGAATACTGTCAGCGAGGTCGCACAATTCACGGATGTTTCCCGGCATGTTTGCGGCTTTCTCGTATAAGTTTTTTGCCCACTCTTTATCGTGAAGTGTCTCGAAAATACTGTACGCAAGCCAATTTAACTCCAGGCTACTTTCTGATTTGTCTGCTGCTTTTGTGTATATACTTCGTGCCCAGTTGGTATCGCCTAATGTTTCGAAAATGCTATACGCAAGCCAATTAAAATCGAGACTGTCTCTGCTTTTTTCTTCTGCTTTTTTATAAACTTTCTTAGCCCATTTTTTGTCGCCTGCTTTAGCTATGCTGTCAGCAACTACTTTGAGATCACAAGCATCTTCAGCATTGGCTTCGTCGCTTTGAAATTTTTCAGTTAAAAGAAGGTCATTACTTTTGAATTGTTTTTCGGCTTCAGTGAAGGAGGGGGTGTTTTTACTTTTCAAAAAATCTTTCTTGGCTGGATTCTCAGGTTTGCCTGTAATGGGTAAGCGAGAGTACTCTAGGTAGTAGGTTTTTTCTTCTGCGTAGATAAAGCTTTTTTCGTATTTAGTTTTAGGTAGACCCTTACGGTTACACAGAAAACCAGATGGTTGGTTCATGTTTTGGCAGGATGGTTCTGCGTCAAAATATTCCATCATTTGTTGGGCGTACAACTCGCTATCAGTTGCCATATAAATATGGCCTCCAGGGCCTAGTTTTTGTGCTAGTAAATTAACAAACTCGGGGTTGAAAAGTCTTCGCTTCAGATGCCGTTTTCTAGGCCAAGGGTCAGGAAAATTTACATAGACAGTTTCCAGTTCTTCATCCCGAAATAGGGCAGAAAACTTATTTCTCGCGTCTCCGTATACGACACGTATGTTTCCCAGTTGATTGGTTTTAACTTTGGTTAACAAACTTTGGACGCCACTTTTTGTAAAATCTATGCCTATGAAATTACTATAGCGTTCCCTTGCGGCCATTTCGATTAAGAAATCTCCCATCCCAAAGCCGATTTCAACTTTTAAAGGATTATTGTTCCCAAATATGTTTACCCAGTCCGGATGTGTTTTAATATCCAAAAAGCAAGGGTCTTTTATCGAGAATTCCTCCAATGAAGCCCTTGCCGTCATTAAACTCATTTTGTGTTTTCCTGTTTTTTTTATGTTTGGACTAAGACCAAAATCCCATGTATTTTTAAGTACCTATTTCATAGCGAAACTTAAAAGCTGAGAAAGTCTTTTCTCGCATAGAGATAGTTAGTGATTACTAGAGAATCTTGCAAAAAGCTCGAATTTAAAACCTTCTAGGGCCATTATAGGGGGATAAATTATTTTTCAGTGGAAAACCTGGGATATACTTATGAGGAAAGTCCCAAAGGTTTCATTGTTATGCGATTTAGTTATCATTTTTTGAGTTGGGAAACGTCTCCCGTTTACTAAATTTTTTTGGTTTGCATGAGGTTTTATGCTTAGTATTTTTGTAGAGGCTAGCTGTAATCGTTATGTCCGCGATGAGTGTCGGTTTTGCCATGTGTATGCTCCCCTAAAGCCAATTTTAGAATCCAGGGAATACTGGCATATGACTCCGGATACTGCCAGGCTTATGGTAGAAAAAATTCGCTCGGTTGAGCCATTAAAAGATCTAGCAAAAAAAGAAATCAACTTGACAGGTGGAGAGGCATCACAAAACCCGCATATTGTAGAAATCTACAAGATATTTAGAGCACTCTCTGACAACGTGCGACTTCATACAAATTTGGACATCAACTCTGAAAAGTCAAAGCGTTGGGAACGATTGGTGGAAATAACAAGATTAAGAGGCCGCATTGATATCACTCTTTATCCGACAGTGTGGGAATCTAGGCAGCAACCATTATTAGGGGAAATTATTAATCTGCAAAATGGCTTGATTGTGAACCTGATATACGAAAGTTTAGAAGATCTCTTAAAGCAGATTAATATTTTAGTAGGTTTTTTTAATGAGCAGGCGCGACAAAAATTTACCCCTGTTTTGGAATTGCTCGGTGAATTTCATGCTCGATTAAAAAAAACTATAGAGAAAAATCCACAATGCCGAGAAGATGATTTTCTAGATGGGATGGGTGACTTGGAAAATTATGTGTCCTGCCCAGGTGGTTTTGTGTTTGCGGTTAATGCCATCCCTTCGTTTCATGTTAACCCAGAGGGAATACGGGATATGATGTCATTACCTTTTCCAAAGGATGTTTACAAAGTCGAGTGTACTGCCATTCGAGGGGTGATTGAAATTATGACCATTCTTCAGACCGGGGAAATGACTCCTTGCTGTGATGTGGGGAACTTAGGATGTAAACCTAAGTTTGGTAATCTACTAGCCGACTCCCCGGAAGTTATTTTGCAGAAGTTTGGTGAATCGCAAAAACTCATGACCTCAGGAGCGTTGAAAAATTTAAAGAACATGAAAAATGAGAAGGCTGGAGAATGGGTTGAAGAAGGAATCCCACCCTTTTGCGTGTAGCCTGAAACTTACTGTAAGGTGTGGGAGTTGGAAAAAGATTAATATTTTTTAATGTTTTGGTTTTTTTGTTCGAACTTTTAATGGTTATGGCGGTGGGGTAGCCTTTTAACTCATTGTTTTTAAAGCGATTTATGTTTAATTTGTATTTAAGGTTTATAGCTTGACATGAGTAGGTGCTTTTGGTAATGTCCTTAGCAAATATAGGTTAATTGAAGCTTGTTGGATTTATTATTTGTCTTAATTTTGTACTAGGTTTTATAGTTGGGATTTTTACACGGGGTGGTCAGATAGCTGAGTGTCCCGGATAAGGATGTTTGAATAGTTGATGAAAGATTTTAATGAACATTCTGCTTTTTTTTTGAAAGGGGGAGCACGATGAAGAAGACAGTGGTAGCTTTAACCTTAACAGTAGCATTCATTTTTGTTGCGTCTATGTCTAGTGCAAACGTGACCAGCCTGCAAGCAGGTCAGTCGACAGTTTGTATACAAAGTTCATGGATTGCTTACAACACAGATGAAGCAAGAGACACACAGTTACAGTTTAATGTAGGTCCTATTGGATATGGATGGGGTAAGGATGTTGTTCGTA
>JAPYPK010000080.1 GCA_029937655.1 Nitrospinaceae bacterium | reverse complement strand
GCCTTAGCCGCATTTGGTATTGGTAATATGATTCAATCTAATACCACCGCTAAGGCTCTATCTGAGACACTGGGAACCAGTAATTTTTTGGTTGGAATTGTTCTAGCATTGTTAACAGGAATGGTAGTTGTTGGAGGAATAAAAAGAATCGCCGATGTCGCAAGTTATTTTGTACCTATAATGGTTTCAATTTATTTTATTGGGGCCTCCATTGTAATACTTAACAACTTATCTCACCTAGGCTCTGGAATAGCATTGATCTTTGAACATGCTTTCACGGGAACAGCTGCAACTGGGGGGTTTGTTGGAGCTACTCTAGCACAAACCATTCGCTTCGGTGTAGCACGTGGACTCTTTTCTAACGAGTCTGGAATGGGAAGTGCTCCTATTGCTGCGGCTGCAGCAAAAACTAACCATCCAGGGAAACAAGCTCTCGTTTCTATGACAGGAACCTTTTTAGACACACTGATTATTTGTTCCCTTACCGCACTAGCCTTAAGCTCTTCAGGGGTTTGGGTTTCAGGAGAAACAGGCGTCGCCTTAACTATTCAAGCTTTTTCAAGTGGTTTACCTGGAAACTGGGGGAATATAATCGTTAGTTCAAGCGCAGTTACTTTTGGCTTTTCTTCTATATTGGCGTGGGAATACTATGGGGAAAAGTGCTTTGAATACCTTTTTAAAGAAAAGTGGATTAGTCTTTACAGATATGCATGGGTACTTTTTGTGTTTATGGGTGCACTCTTTGAATTAGAGATTGTATGGAACTTTTCTGACGCAATGAATGCACTGATGGCTATCCCAAACTTGATAGGGCTTCTGCTACTAGGCGGGATGCTGTCTAGGGAAACTCGGGATTTTGAAGAAGACATAAACAAGGGGATAGTCAATAAATTTAACTAACACCATCATGCTTTTCAACCCTATATAGCTGATACGGAAAAAATCACAAGCCAGATAATACTAGTCAAATAGAGCTTCTACAAACGACCTTGGATCAAAAGGCTGCAGATCATCAACCTGTTCGCCAACACCTATAAACCGAACTGGTAATTTGAGCTCTCGAGCAATACTAAATAATACCCCTCCCTTAGCTGAGCCATCTAACTTCGTCATCACAATCCCGTTAACATCAAGCGCCTCGTTAAATAATCTCGCCTGAGATAAGCTATTCTGCCCTATAGAAGAGTCAAGGACCAGAAGGGTTTCATGCGGCGCCTCTTGGATAATTTTTTTAACAACACGCTTTATCTTCTTTAATTCTTCCATTAAATTCTTATTAGTTTGTAAACGCCCTGCTGTGTCAACAAAAACTCTATCGACTTTCTTTATTACCGCAGATTGAACGGCATCATATGCCACAGCAGATGGGTCAGCCCCGCTTTTTTGGCTCACACAGGGAACATCTATACGTTGAGCCCAAGCCTGCAATTGTTCGGTCGCTGCCGCGCGAAAAGTGTCGCCCGCTGCAAGCATAACCTGCTCTCCTTGCGCTTTATATCTAGCAGCCAGCTTACCTATGGTAGTTGTTTTTCCTGATCCATTAATTCCAATCACCATAACTACGCAAGGACATCCTGACGGATATGCTGTGTCTACTTGGACTCCCTCTAAAACATCCAAAAGCAGTTCTTTCAAAAGCTTTATAATTTTTTCTTTTTCGATACCTGGTGATTCACGTACTTCTTTTTTTAATGCCTCCATGATCCAAGTCATTGTGGGAACACCCATATCTGCTGACAATAGAACCTCTTCCAACTCTTGCCATAATTCAGGTCCTAATTCCATAGGGCCACTCACTACCCTAATAACTCCACTTGCAAAACTGTCACGTGTTTTCTTAAGGCCCAACTTTAGACGTGAAAAAAATCTACCTTCACTACCTTTTCCAGCTACATCTTTTTCTTTACCGCTCATAATTCGTTATCCTGATGCTTAGACACCAAGAGTTTAATTGAAATCTTTTATAAAATAGCCTGCCATACTTGCAAGCACTCAAAGTGATGTCAAGGAATGAAATCACTACCCCGAATTCATGCTAACCTTGACATATTAAGTTTCATCAAGCTCCCCACTCAAACTTCCATAAACATAAACAAACTAAAGCTTTAGAATTCATATTCTTAAAACAAGCCTGTTAAGTTTTATTTGATTTTAACCGCTATGAGACATAGACTTTAGTGGCCCAAGCGGTGGTGGCTTTTTGCTGACTCCCTACCGGTACAAAATTTGTGTTAGGCCTTGAAAGGGGATCCATCTTGCAACGATTAAGAAGTAAGAAGGTATGCCCTGTGTTATTTCAGGAGTTCTCAAATCAGTGCAGGAAAATCCTAGTCAAAAAATATTAACTCATACCAAGCGAGGCTTTGATGAAGGTTGCTGTCTGTAATTCTGTTGGTATTGATGCTGATGGATATGCAATGATCCACTCCCCCAGTCGTTGGACCAACAGTACAAAGGATTTAAATATTTTCACCTACTACCCATGGGAACTGGCCTATTGTTCCTCTATACTTAAACGTGATACTGACCACGAGGTGAGATTTTTTGATGGGTGCTTAGATAAACTAGACCATAACACCTTTGTTGAAAAGGTAGCCGATTTCTGCCCAGATTATCTGATCATGGACTGTGCAACCCGGACGATCAATGCTGACAGCCGATTTGCAAAAGAACTCAAGAGAAGATTTGGAACAAAGTTTATCATCTGTGGACCACATGCCACCACCTTCCCCGAAGAAGTCAGCAAATATTCTGACTATGTAGTACTTCGCGAATACGAAATGACCGTCCTCGAAATTCTTCAAGGGAAAGACCCCAACGACATTCTAGGTTTGTATCCCAATGCCTTGCGTTCTCCCCTGGATGTAAACAAGCTGCCATTACCCGAAGACGATGACGTATCCAGACTGGCCTATGGAATACCTGGCGAACCTTCAAGCGAATACTTGGAGATTCAAGCCTATGCTTCACGTGGATGCCCATTGTCATGTAGCTTCTGTGTATGCGGGAATATTTCCTACGCGCATCCCAATTGGCGATCGAGAGATCCCCAAAGCGTCGTTTATGAATTGCAAACCCTCAGAGAAAAATACCCACAATTGGAAGGTATCTTCTTTGACGAAGAAGTTCACAACGGCAGTAAAAAATATATGCTCGAGCTAACCAAAGCTATTCGACAAAATGGCCTTGATGACCTGAAATATGATGTCATGTGCGGGCAGTGGCCAATGGATGAGGAAGTACTCGATGCAATGAAAAGTGCTGGTTATTATATGATAAGACTTGGCATTGAGACTGCTGGAGAAAAAGCCGCACAGGGGATGGATTTAATGAAAAAGTTTAATGTCCCGCGCCTCAAACAACTCATGGAACACGGCACTAATATAGGGCTAAAATTTTACGGGACATTTACTTTTGGAGGTGAAGGCTCAACTGATGACTGCGACAAGAAAACTCTAGCGCTAATGAATGATCTCCTTGACAGGCAATTATTGTGGAGGTTTCAACTTTCCATCAGCACACCACAACCTGGAACGCCGTTCTACAATCGCATGAAACAAAAAGGGTATCTGCGTAATGTTGATTGGAAACATTTTGATGGCGGCAACCATTGTGTAGTTGACAACCCACAATATCCAGCTGAGGTTGTTATGAAGAATTTTCGAGAAGCTGAGAAGCTATACGAAAAAGGGTTTAATAATCGTTATACATCTACGGCAAAAGATAATTTCAACTCAATTGAAATCAATTCAACACGCGAAATTCTTCTTTTTCGCACTGCCCGCATGAAACAAGTCAATGACATCCTAGGATCCCTACACGCACAATATCAAGATAGCCGAATCTCTGTACTAGGGCAAAATGCAGTAACAGGTGAGCTTAAATCAAATAATTATGTAGACGATGTATTTCTATATGGAGATGGGCACTTTAATAATGACCTATTTCCCCACCCCCTACTACAAGACCTATCAAAACGGAAGTATTCCTTAGGGGTCATTCCTTACCATAATATGTCTGGCAATGGATATGCTGATGTAAAAGCTATCGCGAGACGGATTGGAATCGAAAAAATGGTTGCAGTTAATATTGAGGGAAAGGTATTCGATTTGGAAAACCCGGGCGATCAGGGACGATCACACCTTCGGTAACGAACGAAGCGGCGCTTTGGCTCCGCTTCGGGGTATTTTTTAACAATAAATTAAAACTACGCTATTACTCATGGAAGATACCACCAGGCCTAAAAAAATTCTTCTTATCCGGTCTGCAGCCAACACGCTGAACACTACCATAAACTCTCTGAAAAACGAGTTTCCGAGTTCAAAAATCACTGTCCTTGCCCATGAGTCTGCTCGAAAAAACCTAGAAAACAATCCCAACATCGACGCTATGATCTCCGCTGGGACCATTAACCGCATGAGTCTTTTCAGTCTAGAAAATAAGGTGATTAGAAAAATTCGCTCTGGCCAGTTTGATCTCGCAATAGCGCTCTACAATATTGATCATGGTATGGGATATTCCAATATCGATTTTTTGGCTTGGCTTTCTGGAGCAAAAAACATTCGAGGATATAATGTCCGAGGAACATTTATTGAATTCAACGGATGGGGAGTATTTAAAAAATATTTTCTCGAAAAAACCTCCTTTACTTGGTTTTTTATAAATGCATTTACTACAATTATTCTATTTGTATTTATCACATTAGGGTTTTTATTAGAGTGGCCTATCCGTAAAATATTTACAGTTATTTCCTCCAAGAACCTCTCCCAAAAAAGGAAAAAGGCAGGTATTCCACAGCGCACTGAATCCTCAAGAATTCACGGCATTGCACCAGAAGTCCACCAAAAAGTTTAGCTCTGAGCCGAGAAGGAAACTTAAAAATGAATATTGTCATTGCTAATTCAGTCGGTGTCGACACCAACGGTTACCACATGGTGCACGTCCCATCACGATGGTCTCTGGGAGTAAAAAATCATACTAACTGTAGTTATTACCCTTGGGAATTAGCCTACACATCCTCGCTTTTAAAACGAGAAACTAATCATAAAGTTAAGTTTCTAGACGGGGTTCTAAACGCTTGGGATTTTGATACTTATATTCAACGATTGCGGGAAGAAAAACCGAACTGGTTGATAATGGAAAGTTCGACTCGTACTATCAGAGAGGACTTACGCCTTGCAGAAGCAATTAAAAAAGAATTAAAAACAAAAGTAATTATGACTGGCCAACACCCTATGGCCAGCCCTGAAGAAGTGTTAAAGGTAGCCGATTTTGTGTGCATCGGAGAATATGAATTTGCAGTATTGGATCTTATCCGAGGTAAAAATCCAAAAACTATTCCCGGAGTTTACCCCAACTCAAGAGGCAAACTCCCTGATATTAACCTCTTACCATTTCCAGAGGATGATGATGTCCGTAGAATAGATTATCATGAACCAAACTGCCGCTTTAGACAAATTCAAATGTATGGATCTCGTGGATGCCCAAGACGCTGTAACTTTTGTGCCGCTGCAACGTTATACTATGACCAACTAAACTGGCGACCACGAAATATTGACAGCATAATTCAAGAAATCAAAGAATTAAAAGAAAAATACCCTGAAATGGAAGGAATTTTTTTTGACGAAGAAACGCACAATATTCAAAAAAATTTCAACATCCAACTTTCACAGGAAATCAAAAGGTCTGGACTCGACTATTTAAAATACGAAGCAATGTGTGAATATATTTCCCTTGACGAAGAAGCCCTCGTCGAAATGAAATCTGCTGGATACTATAAGATCCGCTTTGGTATCGAAACAGGAAGCGACCAAGTAGCAGAACAAATGACCCTTGGGAAAAAACACAACATTAAAAAATTACGCGCAATTCTAAATTTCGGGAAAAATATAGGCATGCTGTTTTACGGGACTATAAGTGTTGGAGGACTTGGGTCGTCTCCTGAAGAAGACCAGAAAACGGTTGACCTTGTCTACGAACTAGCAAGTAATGGTTTGATGCAAGAAATACAAGTTTCTATCAACACACCTCAACCAGGAACCGATTTCTATAATAGCTGTATTGAAAAAAATCTAATCAAGGCCCAGGTAACCAATGATAACTTTGATGGTAATGGGCATGTAGTGGTTGAATACCCTAATTAC
>JAPYPK010000079.1 GCA_029937655.1 Nitrospinaceae bacterium | reverse complement strand
TAATTACCTCCTGCACTTTTATGAATTAATGATCTTGTTTATATCTGTATCTATCAGCAACCACAATTGATGTTAATTAAAAATTATTGACCACCTGAATTCTCTAATAATATCAATTACGTATTTTCAACGAGATTAAAAATGGTCTCCCTTAGTTTCTAGCGGACAATTTAAAAAATCATCCAACTCAACTAGTTCATTTTTTAAGGATTACTTCTTTATTTATAAAGCGTTGCGGAGAATAGGGAAACTTAGCATAAGTCCACTTTTTTTTCAAACAAGACTTTATATTTTCAAAAATTGATAAAATTAAAATACTAAAACACTTGATTTAATTGATTTATAGATACCTCCAATGACTCACTTGCTTCGGTGAGAAGGTTGAGGGATTCTTCTAGTTCTTTCTGTTTTTTTTGGATTACTTCCCCGTCAGGACGATGCGGTACAGAAATTTGATCACCGAAGTTTATTGTGCAATAAGTAAAAGGCAATGGGAGTATAAACCGATCCCAAGTGTTCAATTCAATTTTACGCATGGCACCATAAGTCATGGGTATAAGTGGCGAGTTAGTGATTCCAGCAATCTGAATGCAACCCGACTGGACTTTCAATCGTGGACCGCGTGAACCATCAGCAATAATAATAATTCTCTCGCCACGCTTGAGTATTTTTATTAATGAGCGTGTTGACGATACTGCTTTTTTGAACGTTGATCCACGAATTACCGAATAACCCATCAATTTAGCTAATCTTGCAAGTAAATCACCGTCTACGCTGGGGCTTATCAATAAATGAAAATCGGATCTTCGGCGCAAGCGATAAAACAAATAAAAAATGCGCCCATGCCATAAGGTTAAAATATAACTTCCGGAATTATTTTGGATGCAATCTTCTGACTTTTTTTTCCCCCGAGATTCCCGAATTGTCCAACACCAAACGAATATTAGTACATACAATAAATATGGGAAAATAAAGTTAAATAGAAATTTTTTCATCCTGACTTCGCTCCCTAAGAAACTTTATCATACGCTCTGCAACTCTATCTAATACACCTGGTTCGCCTAGAGATTTACGAACTTGCAAGAGATTGGATCGCAGGTTCTCACGCCCTTCTGAATCATTCAAAATCATCACCACTTCTTTTGTAATATTTTTCACAGTGGCCTTGCCCTGTATCAGTTCTTTGACCACTTCTTCTCCGGCTACAATATTAACCAGTCCATATAATTTAATTTTAACTAACGCTCGTGCCAACCAGTAAGTGATCCAGTTTAATTTATATACAATAACCATTGGACATCCAAGCAAAGCTGCCTCAAGGGTTGCCGAACCAGAAGCAATGATTAAAAAATCGCAACAATTCATTACGTCATATGATTTTCCTTCCACGATTCTTATATCAAGCGAATTAGATTTTATCCGATCTCGGACATCCTTGGAGTTCAACGTATCAGCAAGCGGTAAAACAAATTGACAGTCTTTGAGATTTTTTTTAATTTCTTTCGCCGAGTCGACCATAAGATCGAGCAAAAAATTAAGCTCGCTATTTCTACTTCCTGGCATCAATCCAATGATTTTTCTTGTAGAATCCAACGAAAATTCTTTCATCGCTTCATCACGAGTCATGGTAGTTCTCACGGTTTCGATAAAGGGGTGACCCACAAACTCCGCATCAACTCCTTTCTCTTTCAGCAAAACCTCCTCAAAGGGAAAGATAACAAACATTTTATCCACCGTGCGTTGAATCTGTTTTATTCTACCCTTGCGCCAAGCCCAAACCTGAGGGCTGATGAAGTAAAGTACTGGGCAGGAATGCTTGTGACATAATTTTGCAAGGCGAAGATTAAGAGTTGGGTAGTCAATAAAAATCACCGCATCATAGCTACCACTTTTTATTTCACTGGAAAGTTTATTGTATACGTTAAAGTAATGAGGTAGATCCCCTAATACCTCTACAATACCAACCGCCCCCATACGATCAATATCATAGAATGTCTTTACTCCCTCCCTACGCATGTGGTTACCACCCAATCCGCTAAACTCACAGTTAGGATGATAATTTTTTATTGCACGGACCAATCCGCTTCCGTGCATATCCCCAGAAGCTTCTCCAGCAATAATTAGAAACCGGATAAACGTGCCTGTCATTAATATTACTATGAAAGTATGAATAAAAAATTTGAACGCGGTAAAACAGCTTATTTTTTACACGCACACTATAGATATTTTAGCTCGGTTTGCCATCTCTACTACTTTTTTCTGTTCAACAACCATTACCCTTCCTGCTTCCACTGCCAATACCGAAGCTCCCCCATTTTTCAGGCTCTCCATTGTTTGTGTCCCAATACCAGGAACATCATAACGATAGTCCTGATTAGTCCGACTTACTTTAACGGCAACACATTTTCCCCGTGATAACTCGCAACCCCTTTCTAATGCTCTATCTGTTCCTTCAATTGCCTCGACCGAAACCACCGTTTTGTTTTTCACCACAATCGTTTGGCCAATTTCCATATCAGCAAGCTTTTTGGCAATTGGAATGCCATAGTTTATATCTTCCATTTCTTTGATCGATGGTTTTCTTTTGGTAAGAACACCTTTATCTGGAAATACTTCCCCTAACAGCTCTTTTTGGTCCAGGACATTCAATCCTTCTTTTTCTATTTCCCTGATCACCCCCAAAAGAAGTGTTTTGTCTTCCTGGCTAACAAGATTTTTAAAAAATTTAATCGCGCGTAGATCGAAGAAGCTGGGGCGAAAAATTATTTTTTTATCCACCTTTCCTAACATTACAAGATCAGTTATATTTTCATCTTTAAATGTTTTGAAAATTTTTCCAGGTTTTCCTATTCCAATAGAATAGGCCTTTTCCACAAGGGGTTCCAACTTAGAGTGTATTTCATCTGAAAACGAAACTGCGGTAATCCGTATCCCCCTTTCGGCGGCTTGCCTTGCAAAATATGCGGGGACTTCTCCCGCCCCAGCTAGTAGCCCTATTTTTTTTTCTGAATCTGACATTTAATAAGACGAAGGTTGGAGGTGCGCCGTTAGGGAATGTTTAATTCCTGGGGGAAACTACGACCTTCCAGACTTGAAGAGACTGAGTATTTGTAATGCGATGTTTAAAGAATTTAATTCCTTCTTTACGGAGAATTTTCTCCGGTTACCATTTGCCGCACAATCTATAAAGTGCTTAAGCTCCAGTTTGAGGGGATTATCCTTGTGGACAAAAATCCGTTCCACCAGTGATTCCTGCTTATATCTTAGCGAACCTGGGCTCAATTGACTTTCAGAAGAAGACTGGCGATGAACAAAAATTTCTTGCTCCGTATAGTCGAGTAATATGGACGATTTCTTTTGCGTTACTTCAAGCGTCCTTACCTTATTTTGAGATACCCGACTTGCTAAAATATTCGCGATACAACCGTTTTCAAATTCTATTTGGGCGTTGATCAAATCATCTCGCTTAGAAAAAACTGAATTTCCAATTACATTGATATTGACCACATCAGACTCAACAAGGTTAAGGACAATATCAATATCATGGATCATGACGTCAAGCACGACTCCATCATCCTTGATTCGAGGCGAGAATGGGCTCATGCGCCTGCACTCAATATATATTGGGTCTTTTACAATTTTAAACAATTCCTGAACTGCACCATTAAATCTTTCTACATGACCTATGTGAAGAGTTATATTTTTCTTAGCAGCAAGTTCGAACAGCTCTTCCGCTTGTCCTAGGTCATTTGTACATGGCTTTTCTAATAGAGTGTGAATTCCTGCTTCTATGAATTCTTTGGCAATCGAATAATGCATGGAAGTCGGGACAGAAACAACAACCGCATCAACTTTTTTAAAAAGTTCCTTATAGTCCTTGTAATTTGAAGTCTTATAACGCTCGGAAATTATTTTGGCGCGTTTTTGATCACTATCTACAACACCAACCAATTCAGCTTCGTGTATATCAGACAATACGCCGACATGGTATTCGCCCATTTTCCCAACTCCAACAACTCCTATTTTACATTCTGCCATTATCTAATAATTCCTCGATTGGATTGATTTACAAAGTTGACAAGGTAACGAATGTCATCTGACATTTCAATTTCTTCTTCTATTTTTTTAATCGCCTGGGTAATATTTAGCTCGTCATGCATAATAAAGCTAATTGCTTTTTTTAACCCACTCCTCACAGCAGGTGCTATTCCTGCTCTTTTGAGGCCTATTGCGTTTGCTCCAATGAGCCGGGCAGGGTTTCCTTCCACAGTCGAAAATGGAAGTATATCTTTTACAATTCGACTCATACCTCCAGTCATCGAAAGCTTCCCGAATCGAACAAATTGGTGAGCCCCTATCATCCCGGAAATAAAAGCACGATCTTCAACAATGATATGACCTGAAAGTGAAGTTGCGTTGACAAGAACCACGTTGTCTCCTATAACACAATCATGGGCGATGTGAGCATAAGCCATGATTAAGCAACCCTTACCCACCATTGTTTTTTCATTCTCATTAGCGGAACGGTGAATTGTCACAAACTCTCGCACCGTAGTTTGATCACCAATTTCTACGGAAGATACAATATCGCGAACACCTGCTATCTGCGGATCCCCCCCAATGGATGCCCCATGAAAAATTCGACAATCCGCCCCCACAACTGTACCGGCTTCAATATGAACGTTGGGTCCAATTTCCGTTTGATCCCCAATTTTCACTCCTGGCCCAATAGTAGAAAACGGCCCAACCCGAACGTTTTGCCCTAACTCAGCGCTGGAGTGAATTTCAGAGTTGCTATGTATAGCCACTGTATAACTTTTACCTGTAATTTAGAATTTTAAGTAAAAATGTGCAGGATAAAAACCACCGGGGAGGGTTGCCTGTCACTTCCTTATCTTGCTAGGCTAGTTTACAGAATCACCCGTATCTTTTCCCAACATTGCCTGAAGGGTACATTCTGCAGCTAGCTTGTCACCAACATAAGCGCTGCCTTGAAAACGAAATAATGTCCCCCTTTGTTTTATCTTAAGTAATTCCAACCTTAATTGATCTCCCGGGCGCACCGGTTGCCGAAACTTTGCTCCATCAATCCCTGTAAAAAAAACCGAACCGTGCCCCTCTTTTTTTAACGTTTTTAAAGCAAGAATGCAAGCAACCTGAGCAAGGGCTTCAATGATCAGAACTCCTGGCATGATCGGGTATTCCGGAAAATGCCCGTTGAAAAACGGCTCATTCGCAGTGACGTTTTTTATACCAACAATGCGTGATTCCATATCACACTCAATCACGCGATCCACCAATAAAAAAGGGTACCGGTGAGGAATGACCCTTTTAATTTCATCAATATCCATCATAGACTGGCTCCTCAAACACAACATAATCTTATAAACCCTTTTCGCAAAGCTAGATTATGTTCGCAGGTCTTTATCTTATTTCGTTTTATTGTAGGTTCGGGTTGCCAGTGCCGTGAGGTCAACTGATTGGTCAAAATAAAGACCAACTTTCTTTTCCAGTATCATTGTGAATTTCTTTTTTTCACCTAAATCTTTAACTATTTTCACCATTTTCTTTAAAATTTTGTTCGTGATTGCTTTTTCACTTTTGGCAAATTCTTCGTTTTTATCCTGCACATGACGCTCAAACTCTTTCTTTTTTTTAAGCAAGGACTCTTCTTTTTTCTTCTTTAATTCCGGACTAAGCACCATGCTTTGCTTATTAAGATTTTCGATCATTTTTTTTAAGTTCTTTTCTTTTGCAGCAATTGTAACTTTTTCTTTTTGAAATTTGGTTTTAAACGAAGCAAACTCCTTTTTCCACTCCTTGGTACCGGTAACCGCTGCCTGAATATCGATAACACCAACTCGTACATCTTTTGCGTGAGCAGGGGACACCTGCGCAAACATAAAAAATATAGTCAAAAAACAACAAAACCTCTTAGTAAACTGCCACGTCGAAATAAAACCACTAAGCATGAAAAACCCCTATTCAAAGATTAAAAAGAATTACCTGCAGAGAAGTGAAATTCACCTGATTCCTCACCGGTTGCCTGATCCAATTTGATTCCATAGGCAAACCCTATGGGTCCAAACGGACTTAAGAAACGAACTCCTGCGCCAATACTATCTCTCATCTTTGCTAAATCCCATGTTGTTGAGGTAGTACTCGTATCATTCCCTCCCCCATACAAGTTACCGCGGTCATAGAATAAGAACCCCCTGAATCCCTTTGTAAATGGATACTGAAGTTCTGCGTTTAG
>JAPYPK010000078.1 GCA_029937655.1 Nitrospinaceae bacterium | reverse complement strand
AAATTAAAATAACATTCGTAGACTGCATTGAGGAATTGATTTTGAGGTACGGAGAACTCAAGAATAACAATCCTACCACCTGGCTTTAGCACGCGATAAAACTCTCTCAGTCCCCTTTTTACATTGGCAAAATTTCTTATTCCAAAAGCACATACAACTCCATCAAAACTTTCATTTGCAAAAGGGAGATGTTCACCGCTTCCTATTTGAAAAGAAATTGATTTATCATAATTATTCCGGGAAACTTTAGCTTTCCCAAGTTCTAGCATACGCTGACTAAAATCTATGCCAAAAATTCGAACTGCAAGATTTCGTTTCGCAATTTCTATGACTATATCGCATGTGCCTGTAGCAACATCTAAAATATGATCCCTTCGAATTGGATCAAGTAAGTCAACGGCCTGTTTTCTCCAGTATTTATCTTGCCCCACACTAAGCAGCCAATTTAAAAAATCATATCTGGGGGCTATAGCCGTAAACATCTCTCGATTTTGTAGTGTGAACGTTGTGGTATCTTCTATAATCATGATTTTCGATAGGAGTTAATTAAACTTATATTTTTATTACAGTTTTTTTAATTCTATCATTGAATTTAGTTGCATCAATAATAGTAAACCTGATTAATCTCTATCTTTAATAAAAAACGGCTCATTTATAAAAAACAGTAGCATGGAAGCTTAGGTAATTTGTAAGGAGAAGAAAATGAAAAATGTACTTATTCCTTTAGCACCTGGATTTGAAGAAATCGAGACTATTACTGTCGTAGATATACTCAGGAGATCTGGGGCTAGGGTATCTATCGCTGGCATAGTTGATGGGGTTATTGAAGGGTCACGAGGGGTTAAAATCATTGCGGATGAATCTATTAATAATATTAATTCCGAAAAATTTGATTTGATGATTCTACATGGTGGGCAACCTGGGACAGATAATTTAAAAAAAGATCCTAGAGTTACTACACTTTTAAACGAAATGTACAGTAAAAAGAAATTAATAGGTGCAATTTGCGCGGCACCAATTATTTTAGAGGAAAATGGACTCCTCATAAAACGTAAACGAACTAGTCATCCATCGGTCAAAGAAATATTATCATGTGATTTGTATAAAGAGGAAAGGGTGGTGGTTGACCAAAATATTATAACTAGCCGCTCTCCAGGGACTGCAATGGAATTCGCTTTCAAGTTGGTGGAAATCCTCTTCGGGGTTGATCGCGTATTACTTGTCAATAAGGGTGTTTTAGCCAATATTTAAGATGATTCAAAGACCAAAAGCTAAATTACTGGTACAGTAAGAAATTTCTAAAATATTTAAATCTTTATGTTTTTATTGTTATCTAAAGATACAAAAGAACTACTGGATTCTGACAAATTTTAGGCTTTATTATCAATGGGGTTTTACACATGCGAATAAATATTTCTCGTGACAAAATTTTAATCAATGTCGTGCCAAAGGTTAACGTAAACAAAAAAAAACCTAGACTGGATCGATGTAATCATTGCGGGGGTACTTTAAAAAATGAATTTGACAGGACTGTATGTATCATGTGTTCTCGTGATTCAGATCATGCATGCAGTAACTGTGCTCACTTCCTAAATAAATAGTTTGTTGAATTTAAAAAATTCTGCACACATAGTATTGAAATAACAATCAAAGTTTATTAAAGTTATCTATATAATCTTAGTTCAAGTACTAATCTCTCCCTTGATAAGGGTTACTGATTCACCTCCGACTCTAACTGACTTTATTTCATCTTTGTGCTTCTCGATACAGACGAATAGTGATGATGGACGTCCCATCATATGACCTTGTTCAATAAATATATTCCCGCAGGTCTCTTTTGATATAAATTTATTCATAGATAGATAAGCACCCACCGCACCAGCAGCGCTTCCAGTAGCAGGATCTTCAGGAATTCCTAACTTGGGAGCAAAAGCTCTAGCATGAATAGTGGCATCAGGGTCATAAGTCTGGCAAGTAAATACGTACAACAAATCTGTGCCTAAACTGGTCAGAAGTCGACTTAACCTAAGAGTGTCAACCGAAATTTTTTCTAAAACTTTCAATGAAGCTATGGGAACAACTAAAACAGGTAATCCTGTGGAAACAATTTGTACCGGTCCACCGGTAGAATAGATATCACTAGTAGAAATACCGAGCGCCTTACCTATCTCTTCAGAGCAATCTAACGGGGATTGAAATTCGGGCAATAATTGATCCATAAAAAGGTGGTTCTCTTTTTTCATTTCTCTGACAGTAGCTACTCCTGCCTTTAATGAAAGTTTTATCGTGTAATCACCAGAAAGCACTTTTCCAGTTTCTCTCAAAATATGAGCTGTCCCCAAAGTAGGATGACCCGCAAAAGGAAGCTCTTTTTCAGGGGTGAATATCCGAACTAAAAAATCTACTGGTAGGTTCCCTGGGGGTAAGACAAACGTAGTTTCGGAAAGGTTCATCTCTTTCGCAATATTCAGCATATTTTGATCTGTTAAGCCTTCAGAATCAAAAACTACAGCTAATGGATTTCCCCCAAATGGAATTTTTGTAAAAACGTCAACTTGATAAAAAGAGCAATTCATTATGAGTAAATTCTATTAAAGATTTTTGTCAATCCATTTTTTAAGAACATAGAGTGACCATGGGCGCGACCATGAACAACGTTTATTTAAAAAATCACTCCATATTTTATTTACACCAGCTTGACAAATAAAATCAGATAATTTTTCTGAGCGAGATAGCAAAACGGATTCTATTTCAGGTCTCATCTCCCCTCGCATCCAAACTTCAAATGGTAAAGTGAATCCCATTTTTTTTCTTCGCACAATAAAGTCTGGCAATTTTCTATTTAGGGAATTAACTAATAAAGGTTTTGGGACGCCTTGTTTTATTTTTAAGTTCGATGGGATAGAAAACATAAGTTCGACTAATTTGTGATCTAACAAAGGAACCCTGATTTCAAGCCCGTGTGCCATGCTCATCATGTCAGTATCTCTTAGTAAGGTAGTGGCCATATAGTGAGTCATCTCAAGGTAGGAGACTAGATCCACAGGTGATAATCCCGAGTGAGATTCGATTAGTTCTTGTGTACGGTTTAAGTTTTTTGTTATTTCTTTTTTTAAAATAAGAGGATCAGAGAACAACCTTCCCAACTCTTGTTCGCAAAATAATGCACGAAACAAAAAATAAACATGAGCACCGTTATATTGATTTTTGATTAGGTGGTTTAACTTTGTGCTTTTATCTGACGGGGGCATTAACCTAGAGGCGAGGTTGCTCAACTGTTTTCTTAAGCCTGTAGGGAGGGAATTTAGAACTTTCTTTATTTTGTTTAGCCGTGGTACTAATGAAAAAGAGTTGTAACCAGCGAATAGTTCATCCCCTCCCAGTCCTGACAAAGCAACCTTTAGTCCCATATTTTTAGCTGCCTGTGAAATCATGTATGTGTTTATTCCATCAACTGTTGGTTGGTCCATGGATGCGAGGGCAGGGGATAAATTTTCTATGAGATCCCTTTCTGAGAGCAGGAGTTCATGGTGATTCGTTCCGAGATGATTAGCAAATAAGGATGAATATTTAGACTCATCATAATCTTTATCTTGGAAGGTTACTGATATCGTTTGAATTGGAGTAGGGGTATTAGCCGTTATCATACTAACCACCGCACTTGAATCTATGCCGCCGCTAAGAAATGCTCCGACAGGAACATCACTTACAAGATGCTGTCGCGCTACCTCATCTAGACAACTTCCTATCCGTTGAACAATTTTAGTTGTGGATTGTTCTAACTTGTTTTCAGGGATGGGATCCCAGTATTTTTGAATTTTAATTCCATGCTTATCGGCAACCAAGAAGTGTCCTGCTGGCAACTCCATTATTGAGTCTAATATAGATTCAAACGATCCAACTCGTCCGTAGGATAGATATTGGAATAAACCAGTTGGATTGATACTGGGTTTGTCTATTTTTGATGCAAGGATGGCTCGCAACTCTGAGCTAAATATTAATATGTTATTTTTTGAAAAATAATATAAAGGTTTTATTCCTATACGATCTCGAGCAAGAATGAGTTTATTATTCGTGCCATCCCATATAGCGAACGCAAACATTCCACGTATTTTTTTTAAGCAATCTATACCCCATACTTCATAAGATCGAAGAAGAACTTCGGTGTCGGATTTAGATCGAAATTCATATTTATTCTCTAACTCATCCTTTAATTCCCTATAGTTATATATTTCACTATTGGTGGATATCCATATTGTTGACTCATTATTGGACATTGGTTGATGTCCACCGTTACTAGTATCAATTATTGATAGCCTTTGATGTCCTAAATATATATTTATTCCATTTTTAGAAGTGATTCTTTTCTGCCCACGATCATCCGGACCTCTGTGTTTTATGGCATTGAGCATCATTTGAAGCCCTTTAGCTAAGCTTTCTGATGGTTTTTTTGAATTATTATCAAAAATACCTGCTATACCGCACATGATTTGGTTTACCTAATAAATAGGATGGATGACTCTACATTTAAGTTCCTATAATATATATTATGTCAACTAAATAACTAGAGTGAAAAAAACTTAAAAAAAAGGAAATAGCTTCTCAGCTTTTTTTGAGCGTGAGGACGTCTTTAATTGCTTTAATAACATGATTAGCTGAAAGACCATATTTATCATATAACTCGGGTCCAGAACCCGTTTCAGCAAATTGGTCTCGAACAGCAATTGATTTGAAAGGTACTGAAATTTGATGATTAGTCAGTGTCTGGCATACAGCATCGTTTAAGCCACCAATAATATTATGATCTTCAGCGACGATTACAGCATTATGGCTTTTGGTTTCATTAATAATGAGGGTTTCATCCAGTGGTTTCAGGGTTGAGATATTCACTATTGTTGTAGAAATTGATTCTTTTTGAAGAATATCAGCTGCAATTAAACTTTCTTGGACTAAACCTCCTGTCGCGAACACCACAACATCACTTCCTTTCTTTACGATGCTAGCTTTGCCAATCTCAAACTTATAACTAGAATCATAAATACCTTTTAATTTTGGTCTCCCCAATCGAAGGTACGCTGGCCCAAAATGTTTAGATAATGATTTAGTCGCTTGAACCGCCTCTTCAAAATCTGCTGGTTGTATAACAGTCATGTTTGGCATCGCTCGAGTATAGGCTAGATCCACAATCATTTGAGCAGAAGGCCCATCTTCTCCAACAGCTAGCCCCGTATGCGTTCCGGCTAATTTCACATTTGAATTAGAATAAGCAACGCTTACTAAAATTTGATCCATTGTTCGACCAAGAAGAAAACAAGCAAAGCTGGTAGCAAAAGCAACTTTTCCTGTCCGTGCAAGTCCGGCAGCGGTGCACACCATATCACCCTCACTAATACCCATATTAAAAAATCGATCGGGGAATTCTTGACCAAACTTTATGGTGCGCGTACTATCGCTAACACCTGAGTCAAGAACTACCACATTAGAGTCACTATGCCCAAGTTCAACCAAGGCAACCCCATATCCATCTCTTGTCGCGCCGTCTTTAAGCATAGTTTTTTTATTCCTCAAGCTCTTTCAATGCTTTGTTAAGGTCTTCCTCGTTAGGAGCAACTCCATGCCAGCCTTTGTTTCCCTCCATAAAACTTACCCCTTTTCCTTTAATTGTATCTGCAATAATAACCCTAGGTTTATTTAAATGAACAGGCAACGAAAGTGCACTCATAATCTCATTCATACAATGACCGTTAATCCGGTGAACATCCCAGCCAAATGACTTCCACTTATCTTCAAGCGGTTCAATGTTTTTTAAATCTACTGTACTATTATCTTGGGCTACCTTATTATTATCAACAATTGCGATCAAATTATTAGAATTAAACTTAGAAGCTGACATAGCGGCTTCCCATATTTGACCCTCTTGAAGTTCACCATCTCCTAAAACCACATATACTTTATAATCTAAGCGATCCACACGTGCCCCCAAGGCAATTCCATGCCCAACACTCAGGCCCTGCCCCAAACTACCACTGGCAATTTCTACACCGGGAGTTTTAGGATGTGGATGCCCAGATAGAAATAATTCACTACCAATTTTTCTATATTCGTTTAGTTTTTCATCGGGGAAATAACCTGCTCGTGCTAAAACACAATACATAAGGGCACTTGCATGACCTTTGCTCAGGATAAATCTATCTCTTTTTGGGTCGCTGGGGTTATTGGGATCGTATTGAAGAATACCACCAAAATAAATAGCCGTAAGTATGTCAGTTGCAGACAAGCTCCCACCCGGATGACCAGAACCTGCAT
>JAPYPK010000077.1 GCA_029937655.1 Nitrospinaceae bacterium | reverse complement strand
CCAAAACGACTGGCGAATTCATCATTTGGGGCAGAGGTTTCAATGTATTCAAGGAGTAAGAATTGTGGTTTGGATTTGTTTGAAATGCCAAGGGGGCGAGGCACTCGGGGACCGTTCTTTGGTTTTCCTAGTAATAGAAGCCCATCAGTTTCAGCTTTAAAGAAATTCTTTGGGGGAGAGGGGTTGTGTTTTAAAAATACTTGTTCACCATTAGACAATTTGAGAACTTGAGTTTCATTAATGCACCCACCCGGAATCGCTTCGACGCTTTTAATTTGAATGGAATTTCCGTAAATAGATTCTAATAGTTGGAAAAGATTTTCTTTCATCTAGGGACTCAAGAAGCGCGACTTGATATAGTCCAGGAGCGGAGGGCAGGTACGTTTTACCATAGAATAGACTTCCTCGAATCCCTTTGCTCCCCCGTAATAAGGGTCCGGGACATCTTGGTCACCGTTGCATTCAGGATCAAAAGAACGAAAGAGCATCAGTTTTTCTGGAGGGATGTTGCTTGGGGCAATTTCTTCAAGCCTAGCTAGGTTACTATGATCCATTGCCAGTACCAGATTGAATCTGTTAAAGTCCGCGCTTTGAAATTGCCGAGCACGACTTTCAAGTTGAATTCCCTTTGACTGAGCTGTTCGACGCATCCTTTCATCAGGGAGATCACCGATATGCCAACCACCTGTTCCAGCTGAAGTAACTATAATCTTTTGTTCTAATTTTTTTTGGTTGACCAGATCCTGAAATACTCCTTGAGCAAGCGGGGACCGACATATGTTGCCAAGACACACAAAGCTAATTTCTACGACTTTACTCATCTCTGAGATTGATTTAAGAGTGGATAATGTTTAATATGGCCAATCTTGCTTGACCAACGCCATCATTTTAGGTTCAATCAGCTGACCATTCAACTCAAACCTAATCAAAGTTAAAAAATAGGAGTTTCCCTTGATACCTAGATATTCCCTTCCCGAATTAGCCAAAATCTGGGAACCAGAGAACAAATTTAACATCTGGCTCAAGATTGAAATTTTGGTGTGTGAGGCCTTAGCAAAAAGGCGTGAAATTCCAGCGTCAGCAGTGGCCGAGATTAAAAAGAAGGCTAAATTTGATATTAAACGAATTGATGAAATTGAAAAAGAAGTAAAACATGATGTCATTGCTTTTCTAACGTGTGTTTCAGAAAATGTGGGAGAAGCTAATCGCTATATGCACCTAGGGCTTACCTCCTCGGACATTCTCGATACAACACTTGCCGTTCAATTGAGGGATTCGGCAAAGTTAATACTCAGGGAACTAGAGCTTTTTCGAGATGCGGTAAAGGAGCAAGCTTATCTCCATAAAGATTTGCCTGTTATTGGTCGATCGCATGGGATTCATGCAGAGCCTTTGACTTTTGGGTTAAAGCTCGCGGTATGGTATGAGGAGACCTGTCGGAACATAGAGAGATTGAAACGAGCAAAGGAACAGATAGCATACGGTCAAATCTCAGGTGCAGTGGGGACTTTTTCGAATATTGATCCGACAGTTGAAGAATACGTGTGCAAGAAATTGGGACTAAAACCAGCTCCTGTTTCTACTCAAATAATACAACGGGATAGGCACGCGGAATTTTTTACGACTCTTGCAATTATTGCAGGATCAATCGACAAGTTTGCTACGGAGGTAAGGCACCTGCAACGAACAGAGGTGTTAGAGGCAGAGGAATTTTTCTCTAAGGGGCAAAAAGGGTCTTCTGCAATGCCGCATAAACGAAATCCAATAATTTCTGAGCAAATGTGTGGTTTGGCGCGAGTGGTTCGAGCTAACTCAATCGCATCGATGGAGAATGTTGCCTTATGGCATGAGAGAGATATTAGTCATTCTTCTGTGGAGCGCGTGATAGGTCCTGATAGCACAATTCTTTTACACTATATGTTGAGAAAAATGACCGGGTTAGTGAAAAAGATAGTCGTTTATCCAAAGAGTATGAAAAAAAACATGGAAATTACGGGCGGGCTTTATTATTCCCAGTCCGTCTTGCTTGCTTTGGTTCGCAAGGGTTTATCTCGGGAGGATGCATATAGTCTCGTTCAGAGGAATGCCATGAAAGCTTGGGATGGCAAAGGTGCTTTTATATCTCTTTTAAAGAAAGATGGTCAGGTTAAAAAATATCTTTCAGGAAGAGAGTTGGACAAGGTATGTAACATGAAAGACCAGTTGAAAAATATAGATAAAATTTTTAAAAGGGTTTTTAAAAATAAAAAATGACAATAAAACGACTCGAAAAGGTTTATGAGGGGAAGGCTAAGATACTCTATGCCACGGAAGACCCCAGTTTGATGATTCAGTATTTTAAAGACGATGCTAGTGCTTTTGATGGTATTAAAAAGGGAACCATTGTTGATAAGGGAATCATCAATAATGAAGTGTCGAATTGTATATACCAATACTTGGAGCAGAAGGGAGTCAAGACACACTTTGTAGAGCAACTTAATGATAGAGAAACCCTTGTTAAGAGACTAGATATCATTCCAGTGGAGGTGGTTCTCCGTAACGTAGCCGCGGGAAGTTTGTGTAAACGTTTAGGGATTGAAGAAGGAAAGCAATTTAATCCCCCGATTCTTGAGTTTTTTTATAAAAACGATGACCTGCACGACCCTTTAATCAATGATTGTCATGCAGTTATTTTTGGATGGGCGAACCAGGAAGAACTTGATACGCTGAGAAAATTTGGATATAGCATAAATGATTTGATGGTGGAATTTTTTAAGGAAAGGAAGATCAGGCTGGTGGATTTTAAGCTTGAGTTTGGGAGGCATAAAGGAGAGATTCTTTTAGGAGACGAAATCAGTCCTGATGGATGCCGTCTGTGGCATTCAGAGACCGGTGAAAAGATGGACAAAGATCGTTTCCGCTTTAGTATGGGAAGTGTCGAAGAAAAGTATCGCGAAGTTTATAACCTTGTCTGTTCAAACAAGGAGTGAAAACCTTCAGAAGGCAAAGCGCCGATGAAGTTGCTGATGTTTATTAAATATCTTTACACTGAACTTTGACAGGTTGAGTCATTGAACAGTCTATGGATTCTGTTCTTCCGTTAGTTACAGCAGCACAAGCGGTGCTCATGCCCGTCGTTATAGTATCTTGCTTAGCCATACCCTCTACCTCTTGGCATGACCTTACCCCATTGTACTCAACACAAACTTCACATTGAAACTTGCTGCCAGACCATATCATGGTAAAGGACAGATATCCAATGAACACTAGAAACGATAAGGTGATAATACTTCCTTTGCTCATGGTGTTTTTTGCTGAGTTAAAGGCTCTGTTGGGGTGGTTAAACCACTAGGGACAAAATATTCTTTGCGGTAAAATATGAGTTCATTTAGCGACTCCCTTATATCGGTCAATGCCATGTGACTTTCACTTTTTCTGGGAAGTTTGGGCCCATCCGGGTACCAACGTCTAACTAATTCCTTAACTGACGTTACATCAACACTTCGGTAATGCAAATAGCTATGAAGTTTTTTCATATACTTATCAAGGAATTTGCGGTCTTGCGCAATTGAATTTCCGCAAAGGGGGGAAGTGTTTTCTGGGCAATATTGCTGAATAAATTCCAGAGTTTGTCGCGAGGCCTCATCATGAGTAATTTTTGATTTTCGTACGCGTTCTACCAGCCCAGAGGCATTATGATGTTTCTGATTCCAAGCATCCATGCGGCCAAGAATTGCATCACTTTGATGGATAGCTAAACAAGGCCCTTCGGCTAATATATTTAAATCATAATCGGTCACTAAAGTAGCAATCTCTATAATTACTTCTAGCTCAGGGTCTAGTCCTGTCATTTCAAGGTCGATCCAGACCAAATTAAGCGCAGATTGTTTTTTCATAAGTCTCCGGAAGTTAAAAACATGATGATGTAAAACATCATTCCCAATTAGATATTACGTATTCATTAAACAAGTATCCTAGAGTATGAAAAATTTTGATTAATTTCAACTTAAACATAGATTTAGTAAAGTAACAAATTCAATTATCACCCGAGCGAGTGAAAATGGAATCTAGTTAAAGGAATTCCATTCCACGAAAACTATTCCTTTTATATGTATTATTTTGGATGGTTGGCACTTGGTAAATCCAAGCCGGTTTACTATAAAACATAAACAATTGCTCTGGTTTCGAATCATCTTTTTTTAGGGCGTGAGGTAAAAAAATAGGGGAACGGTTCACTCTGAAAGAGGTCCCGTTCCCCTACTAACAAGAGGAGGTGTAAAAGAAGAAAATGGCACACACCACATTCTCCTTAGACAAAGGAGGAGAAACTCCTGTTCACAACTGTACTAGAAAAATATTAATAAGTGATTAACTTTAGGTTAAAAACCTTTAATGAATTTTTTTGAGGGAGTTTTGAACTAATGGGTCATAAAAGTAAGGAAGTTGTTGCCGGCGATCGAGGGAATTGCGGAAAATTTTAATTGCTTTTTTTAACAGGAAAGTTATTTTTTTCATGCATGGGAATTGAGGAGAGGTAATATTTAGAGTTAAACACAGCCTTTTCGTAGGTGTCGTGAATAAGTTTTAGGTTGTTAGCAACCCACAGGTTTGAAAAATGAGGGGGAAACTTTGCAAAGTGTTTTATTTGTGCGACCATGACTCGAGTGTCCCGGTACCAAGAGATATTTTTCTTTTCCTTAAATAATTTATTGGCTTCCAAAAGCATTTTGATCGCGTTTTTTGAGTCACCATCCCCAAATAGAGATAATCCAAGTCCCACATAGGTCAACCCCTCCCTTGGTCTTAGGGTGATGGTTTTTTGATAGGACTTGATGGCTTTAGGAAAAAGTTTAAATGCACTTAAAGAGTTAGCAAGACTAAAGTGAGCATCAAAATTATCTGGGTGTGACATTGTGGTTATCTTTAATATGTCAATTGATTTTTGGAATTGTTCAAGTTTTAGATAGGTGGTGCCAAGTTTCAACTGAGCATAAGTAACAAAATTGAGATTGTTTTCTACCGCGCTGAGTTTTTCCCATGATTTTGTAGCTTCTTCCAAAAAACCATCACCTTCCAAGGTCTGCGCTTTTTTAAATAACTCTTCGGGACTTATTGCAAGGGCATCAGTTGCCATTAAGGTATTAAAGAAAAATAAAAAAGATAATAATCGCAAGAAAAACATGGCTAGGTCCAACCTATATAGCAAAACTTGGTTTTTCGGGAATGGTTGAAGTGCATGATTCTTTAAGAAGAACTTCTTTTGAATTAACCAACTCCTGTAGAGCCTGTTTAAGAGTGCTCAGAAAGTGGTCCTTATTTTCTGTGATGTAGTTGACATCTTTTGGCCTCACATAAAAAATATTTGAAGCTACTCCTTCTCGCGAATCCAAGACAGCTCGTTGTACTTCCATATTAAACTGCGAAAAAATTCCTGTCAGGGTCATAAATGTTCCGTGTAGATCGTGTGTTTCCACTTTTATTGACCGGCCGATTAGCTTCACTTTGAGTTTGATATCTTGTCCTTTGGGTAGTTCATTAGAAATGGGAAACGAACGATTTGTAAAGATCTGGGACAGAGACTCCTGATCAACACAAACCCGCCTTAAATCATCTTTGATCTGACTTTGAAGAGTAAAAATATCAGCATAGTCAACAGGAGTGCCTGTGGATTTGACGATTTTAAATACATCAAAAACGTGGTCACGTAGAGTGTGGATATTGGCTTCTACAATATTAAGGTTGTTAAAGGCGAGGACTGCTGAAAAACTATAAAGCAAGTTTGGGCGATCTTTTGAGCAAATAACCAATTCTGAGTATTGTGCTGGCTTGAAGAGGAGTTCACAGGCAAACCCATCACTTGACCGGAAGAATTCATTATAAACTTCAAGATGAGACTGCATGTCTCTAGGGAGTCGAACCATTTTAAGAAAGTCTGCCTTAACTGATCCTGGAACAGTCTGTCGTTTTTTGTGGTGTAGCGTGTGTTGATAAAACATTTTTAACTGTTCTATTTGGGAAAGTGACATTTTCATTTTTGTGCCTCCCCTATCTGAATACGTAAGGAGAAGAAGCATTTTTAGGAGCTCTATATCATGGTTGACTAGGTCCCAGATCATATCATAGGTATCATCTTCTTCTGGGTCGAGAAGGAGGAGATCATGCATCATTAAATGTTTTTCGACCAAAAAAGATACATCATTTACGCGACGACTACCTTTACTGTACCCCAGGTTTTCCAAGATTGATGGGACAAGACGGGCGCCTAGTAGTTCTTCGTTTTGGCCTGGTAAACGAACTCCCTTACCGATGTCATGAAGAAGTACAGAAAGTTTGAGAGTGGTTTTGTCTCGAATGGAATGATAAAGACTTCTTAAAAACGGATCAGTATTCTCGTCTACTTCTAACCCATTTAAAACATCCAAAGCGGAAAG
>JAPYPK010000076.1 GCA_029937655.1 Nitrospinaceae bacterium | reverse complement strand
TTTCGAAATGCAATAAACGAGGTTGGGCGTAGAATTTTGAGTGATGAAAAATTAGTGCCGGAGTTATTTTTAGATGAGCCGATAAAGATTTCTGAAATCGATGCAACATTGAATGAACAGGTTGCCCTCCTGGAACCCTTTGGTGCTGAAAACCCGTCACCGGTTTTTCTTGTTCAAAACATCAGTGTTTATGGGTTAAAAAGGATCGGACGCGAAGAATCCCATGTTCGTTTTCAGGCTGTTCAGGGTGATACAAAAATTGATGCGGTTGGGTTTAATCTTGCGGAAGAATTTACTTCTATTGATGAGAAATTAGACAAGGTAGATCTTGCATGCGAATTTCAGGTTAACGACTGGGGTGGTAGAAACAAGTTAGAGCTAAAAGTTCTTGATTTGCGCTACTCGGTGAAGAGGTGATATGTTTTTAGTTTTAGATAGCTACTTTATATAAAGTTTGTTTTGGCTAATCTTTTCCAAGGTGAACCTTCAAGGATGAAGCTGAATTTGTTCAGACATTGAACCGAAAGTGAACGATATCACCATCTTGTACAATATAATCTTTCCCTTCGACTCTTAATTTTCCAGATTCCTTAATAGATGCTTCAGTTGTGTGCTGTATGAGGTCTTCAAGACTATACACTTCTGCGCGAATAAACCCCTTCTCAAAATCGGTGTGAATGACTCCCGCAGCTTGTGGTGCAGTTGAATTATTTTTAATGGTCCATGCACGATTTTCTTTACCACCTGCAGTAAAAAAAGTGACGAGTTGTAGCAAGCTGTAACCGGCAATTATCATCCGATCGAGACCGGTTTCCTTTAATCCCATTTCATCCATAAACATTTGTCTTTCATCAGGGTCTTCAATCTCCATAATTTCACCTTCAATTTTCCCGGCGAGCGCTACAGTTGACGAGCCATCAGTTTCGGCGATTTTTTTTACTTTTTGAACTTGTTTGCTATCTGTATCGCTTGGATCCATGACGTTGCATATGTAAAGGACAGGTTTTGAGCTAAGGAGAGTCAAGCTGTCGAGAAAGTTCTGTTCCTCCTCGGAAAAAACTTTTATGGCACGTGCGGGACAATTATTATTTATACTTTCTATGACTTTTTCAATCACAGTTAAGTGCATGCGAGCCTCTTTATTTCCAGATTTTGCGAGTTTCTCAATTTTTGTTTTACGACGAGCGAGAGTTTCCATATCAGAGATCATTAATTCAGTGTTGATAGTATCAATATCATCGGCTGGGTCGATAGTGTCGCTGACATGAGGTACATTACTATCTTCAAAGCATCTTACGACGTGCGCAATGGCATCAACCTCTCGAATATGACCGAGAAACTTATTCCCTAAGCCTTCTCCTGTCGAAGCCCCTTTAATTAGGCCTGCGATATCTACAAACTC
Source organism: Nitrospinaceae bacterium (assembly GCA_029937655.1). Taxonomy (GTDB): domain Bacteria; phylum Nitrospinota; class Nitrospinia; order Nitrospinales; family VA-1; genus Nitromaritima. The sequence goes on along the minus strand of JAPYPK010000076.1, from coordinate 5,079 downwards.
TAGAGTCGTGGGAACAACTTTATCTGCTTTTATATATTGAGAAATAGTTTCAAGTCTGGGGTCCAGGACGGGAACAATACCGCTATTTGGCTCAATGGTGGTGAAAGCGTAGTTTCCCGATTGGGCTTTTGTACGTGTTAATGCACCAAATAGAGTTGATTTCCCAGCGTTGGGTAGTCCGACGAGCCCACATGTAAATCCCATAGTTTTAGTTTTTTTGAAATGATTGATGAAGATTATTAAACGAGCTGATAAAAATAAGGGCAATTAAAACAATTGCAGCGTAAAAAGCCGCGATGATAAAAAACTTTTCGGGGCCAGTAAAGCTCAACACAGTCAGAAACATAACGGCACCTACATTACCATATGCTCCTGCTAAACCGGCCAACTTTCCTGTCAGGTCTTTGCGAATGAGCGGAACAGCGGCAAAACAGGCACCAGTTCCTGCCTGTAAAAACATGGAACAGCCAAATGCTAATAAGAGCACGCTCCACAGAGGCCAAGAGGAATTTATTTGACTCATCATTATATAGCCAATCATTGAACCGGTTACAAACAATATCAGGGCACGCTTTTTCTCAATTAAGTCTGAAATCCAGCCTCCAGCTGGACGACTGATCAGGTTCATAAAAGCAAAACTCGAACCTACCATACCCGCTGTGGCGACTGAAAGTTTAAATGTTGATTCCAAAAACTGTGGAAACATTGAAATTACAGCAAGTTGAGATCCGAAGGCCAACGCATAAACCATACTTAAGATGATTATTTGTTTGAATTCGTATTTTTTTTCTGGCGAAATTTGTTCATCGAGTTTTAATAGGTTTGAGCGGACGGTTTGTGTCATGTTAAAGATGTAAAGAATGAGTATTCCTGTGACCAGTGTTTTAAAGGTAGTAGCAGATAATAGCTGCAAAGAATGTCCCGAAAGTTTCCAAGCGAGAGTAGCCATAGCCCCATAAATAGGTATCAAGAATAGTATTTGAAGAAAAATGTCTTTTTTGTTTGTTACCTCTATGTTGTGCTCAAATCCGGTCCGAAAGGTATTACTTTTTTCTGAGAGTTCTTTCGCGAAAATAAAATAAACAATCCCCCAAATGGCACAAAGGATACCGCTGAAAACCACAGCATATCGCCATCCTATTTTTTCTGGAAAGAATGAAGCTATAATTGGAAGGGTAAATACTGCTGCTGCTGCGCCAAAGTTACCCCATCCAGCGTAAATCCCTTGGGCTAGTCCCATTTTTTCGGGAGGAAACCATTCGGAGATCATTTTAATGCCGACAACAAACCCCGCTCCAACGATTCCCATGAGCAGGCGAGCAACCAGGAAATCCTCAAAACTTTCTCCTGATGCAAAATAAAAACAAACTCCTGCGGAGAATATTAGTAAACAGCTAAAAACCTTTCTTGGCCCAAAGTGATCGACCATTATTCCAATGAGAATGCGAGCTGGAATAGTCAGGGATACATTGCATAGCATTAATATGTTTATCTGTTCCTGACTCAGGCCGACTGTTCTAATGAGCGTTGTGTTAAATGGCGCCATATTAAACCAGGCGACAAACGAGAAGAAGAATGCGAGCCAAGATAAATGCAGGATATGGTTCTGCCGAGCATCAAACTTAAGCATTAAATTTTAATTATCTGGGTTAATTTATGTGGCCGGTTTGCTAGACATAAACTGATAGGATTGTACTATTCCATCCGGGTTGAAAATGATAATTAGGTCCTTGGATGTTTCTTTACGGATTATCGAGTAGTGGTGGTCTTCATAAACCCAGATAGATTGGCCATTCTGAATACCTACTTTAAAAGGTTCTCCGAACATTTTTTTTATATCTGATCGAGTGGTGATCCCATTTACAATACTCTCAATTTTAGACGTATTAAAACTTTTCCCAACGGTACCGCATCCATTCGATATCAAAAATATCCCTACAACAATGACTAGTCCAATGTAGTTCATAATTAGCCTACTTTCATCAGTGGCAAGGTTTAATCAAAAGAAATATTAAATTTTTCCTGGTGAAGTTCATGGTTTGCCTTGAGTGTAATCTCAAGGCCGTACTCTTCCTGAGATTGCTCCAAGAAAGAGGTCTCTTTTTCGAAAAAGGCCTCATAAATAGATGGGTGCGTTTCTATTGTAACATGTTTTCGGTTTAGATAGTTATTGTTGGAGATTCGCTGCACTGATCTTATAATTTCGTTACATATGGTTGTAGGTGATTTATTGTGCCCTCTACCATCACAATAAGAGCAGGTGTTACATAAAGTTTGAACTAGACTTTCGCGGGAGCGTTTACGCGTCATTTCAACGAGACCTAGTTCCGAAATTTTCAAAATCTTCGTACGCGAACGGTCGTTTTTCAGAGATTGAGTAAGGCTCTTCCACACGGTTTCTTTACTCTCTTCCTTCACCATGTCGATAAAATCGACAATAATGATTCCCCCCATATTACGCAAACGTAACTGGAAGACAATTTCTTTTACTGCTTCTATGTTGGTTTTTAGAATCGTTTCTTCTGGGTCGCAACTCCCGACATACTTCCCTGTGTTTACATCGATTGCTAAAAGCGCTTCTGTTTGATCGATTAAAATATATCCACCAGACTTGAGCCAGACTTTCCGGTCCAATGCTCGACTGATCTCAATTTCTATTCCGAAATGATCAAAGATGGGTGCAGGTTCTTGGTACAACTCAATCTTACTGTAGAAATTAGGCAGGTAATCTTTGCAGAACTTAAGACAGCTTTGATATTCTAATTTGGAGTCTACTACTATGCGAGCTACCTCATTCGTAACTAGGTCGCGCATTGCACGAAAAGTTAAATTAAGATCTTCATATAAAAGGTTACAGGGAGGCGTTTCTTTAGATTTTTTTTGTAATTTTCCCCAGAGGCGGTGTAGAAAATTAAGGTCGGATTCAAAGTCGTTTTTTTTGCACTCTTGCCCAACTGTGCGAACAATATAACCACCTTCTAGGATTTCGGTTTCTTGAAGTATGGTTTTTAATCGAGTTCTTTCTGTTTCATTTTCAATACGTCGAGAGATAAATATGTCGCTTGAGGTCGGCAGGTAGACTAGGTAATGACCTGGAATACCTATATGCATTGTGATACGAGCGCCTTTGGTCCCAAGAGGATCTTTAGTAACCTGAACAACAATTTCTTGACCTTCTTCCAAAAGCTCCTGAATCGGAATTTGATGTTTGATTTGTCTTGTGCTTGAGTCTTCGTCAGATAAGGTAATTTGTTCTTCCTGATAAGATGTGGTTTTTTTACTTTGATCGACTATCCAATCTTTTTTTTTTGATTCAGGTATTGCTGTAATATTGATATCGTTTGCACAAAGAAACCCAGCTTTATCCAAGCCCATATCAACAAAAGCAACTTGCATTCCCGGTAAGACCTTAGAGACTTTCCCCTTATAGATGTTGCCGACTATACCCTTGTGAGCTTGATGCTCTATGAATAGCTCGGCCAGTTGATTGTTTTCTATCAGTGCTACTCGAATTTCCCGAGTACTGGAATTGATCAATATTTCGGAAGGCATGCCCAAAAACCTCTTTCAGTCCTTAACATGGATAAAATTTTTGTGTGGCCTGATGTAAGTGCTAATTTGTTGTTCTACCATACTAAATATATAGTGTGAAAAATACATCTTTGAGAGATGCTTAAAGCGCCATGCGCCTCATTCCTATGTTGAGCAACAGTCCAAGCGCGAAAAAATTGGTCACAAGTGACGACCCCCCATAACTAACTAGAGGGAGAGGAAGTCCAGTTATCGGGAACAAACCAACAGTCATTCCAATATTGAACAGAACGTAAAAAGAAATTGAACTAACTATTCCCAATGCCAGAAAGAGACTGAATCGATCCCGCGCGTGAAAAGCAATGCTCAACCCCTTGAGAAGGATAAAAAGATAAAGAGAAAGTAGAACTATTACTCCAATGAAGCCTGTTTCTTCCGCTAATACCGAGAAGATAAAATCGGTGTGTTTTTCAGGAAGAAAATTGAGACGACTTTGAGTTCCCATGAAAAGGCCTTTACCCCCAAAACCTCCGGAACCGATAGCTATTTTTGATTGTATAGCATGATATCCAGCACCGAGAGGGTCTATTTCGGGGTTAAACAAGGTCATTACGCGCCGTTTTTGATAGTCTTTTAAAAAAAACCAAAGTAAAGGTATTAAAAAAACACCAGTCCCGAATAACTTTGTAAGAAATACTCCATGGATTTCTATGGCGGTGATAAAAACTAGGAAGATCAGGAAAATCATAATAGCGGTCCCTAAGTCAGGTTGAACGGCTATCAACATTACAATGATACCTGTTAAGAGGGCAGGTATCCATAGATCTCTAAAGGAATATTGCCCTTGAATTTTCCCGGATCCGAAATATTTTGCGAGGGCAAGGATTAAGGCTATTTTTGCAAACTCTGAAACCTGCAGGCTAAATGATCCGACGTGGATCCAACGCTTGGCTCCAGAAACTGAGTCGCCAGCGCCTAGAACATAAATGAGAGCTAAGACAGTGATCCCGTAGATAGTATAAGCATGTCGACTGAATTCTCGGCAGTCGATTGCCAGGGCGATGAGCATGGCTCCTAGTCCAAGGAGAATCCAGTAAACTTGTTTGATGTAAAGGTCACGGAAGAATGACTCTGTTCGACCGTGATTCGCGCTATTTATACATATCACGCCGATAATAGAAACGGCGAGAATAGCTATGAATAAACCCCAGTTAAATTTAAATGCTAGTTTCTGATCTATCATAATATTTCTTCATGCTAGCATGTTTATTTTGTTGGAAATAAATTTTTATGTAAAAAAAACAGAAGGTTATGTGCCGGTTGGTGATTTAAACTCCACTAATCTTTTACTTTAGTTGCTAAGAGAATTGTATCGTATATTCGGTATGTGGTGGTTTATAAACTATTAATTATGTAATTAGGGAAGTCGGCAGTTTTCTAGCTAAGCTTTACGTAGATACTAAGGAACCAAAACTTTATATTCTGCCATCGAATTATTCTACAAACATTGAGGTGTGCTCTCCAAATAATTGGTCAGTATAGAGTCAT
>JAPYPK010000004.1:35719-38112 GCA_029937655.1 Nitrospinaceae bacterium | reverse complement strand
TTCACGCGTTCCAGCGTTTTCCCATCGCGTGAGTCCTGCACAAACCGCTGTGCCTTAGCAAGGGCAGCTGGTCCTAAAAAATCCTCATCCACCTCAAGAACATTACAGTCTGAATGGCATGCCCCACACATGATGCAGGTACTTGAATCGTCAATAAGCTTGAACTGTTCAGGTGACTGAACTCTCTCTTTCTCGGGTGCTTTTTGTTTCGGCTGCAGGTAGGGCTTAACCTTGTCAATCTTATCCCAGAAAGGTTTAAAATCAACCGCAAGGTCCTTAATCGGCTTCATATTGCCCAAAGGTTCCAAGACAATAGTATCATCTTTAACCAGATGAGCAGCTTGGCGCTGGCAAGCTAGTGTGGCATGACCATTAACCTTTACTGCGCAAGATCCACATATTGCGCTTCGGCAGGACATGCGATATGTTAAACTGCCATCCAGAGTCCACTTGATCTCGTTCATACAATCCAACAAGGTCAAGTCTTCCTGAACATCCAATTTAAAATCTTCAAAATAGGCCTCGGCCTGCTTCTCTGGATTATATCTTTTAATCTTAAAAGTAATAATCATCAATATGTTCTTTCAGCAGGTTGATGTTTAGTGATCACCACCGGCTTATACTTGATCTCGATTCCATCATCTGTCTTATATGCCAAACTATGCTTCAAAAAATTTTCATCATCACGTTTGGGGTAGTCTGTGCGGGAATGTCCACCACGACTTTCTTTACGATCAAGGGCTCCTTTAGCGATGATTTCAGCCATCGCTAACATATTTTCAAGTTCCAAAATTTCGTAGATTTCTGTGTTGAACAACTTCCCTTTATCTGTGATTTTTCCATTTTTAAACTTCTCTTGAAGCTTTTCGATGGTCTCAATACAAGTTTTCAATTGCTTCTCTTCTCGGAAAACACCGCAATTTTCTGTCATTACTTTTTTCATTTGGTTGCGAATATCATTATAGCTTTCATCACCATTCTGTTGAAAAACACCCTCAAATTGCTCAAGTACTTTGGTTTTTTCATGGCTTTCATTAACAGGGGCGTGGTCAACCTTCATTGCATATTCAAAAGCAGACTTACCAGCACGTTCGCCAAAAACTACTGCTTCTAAAAGTGAATTTGTCCCCAACCTGTTGGCTCCATGGACTGAAACACATGCACATTCGCCAGCAGCAAAAAATCCTTTCACATGGGTTCCTTCTGCATCGGTTATAACCTGCCCAAACTTATCAGTTGGAATTCCTCCCATCGAGTAGTGCGCTGTTGGCTGTATGGGCAAGGGGTCTTTAACACAATCAACACCAATAAAGTCAATCCCTAGCTGTCTAATCTGTGGTAAACGCTCCATGATACGTGCCTCACCTAAGTGCCTCAAGTCAAGATGGATAATGTCTTTCCCATCAACACCCCGTCCAGCATCCATCTCACTTTGCTCTGCTCGCGCTACGATATCTCTAGGCGCCAGTTCCATTCGTGAAGGAGCATACTTGTCCATAAACCGCTCACCCTCACCATTAAGCAAATAGCCACCTTCACTTCTAGCTGCTTCAGAAAACAAGATTCCTTGCCGGTAGAGTCCGGAAGGATGATACTGGACAAATTCGGCATCTTCTAAAGGGATTCCTGCCCGGAACGCAGCCATAACACCGTCCGCAGTACTCGCAAACGCATTGGATGTAATATTAAAAACTCGCCCATATCCCCCTGTCGCAAAAATCACAGCTTTAGCCTGCATAACTTCTACGGCACCCGTACGAATGTCACTGACTACGATTCCATTGCAGCGATCACCATCGAGGACTAGCGAATGCATATACCATTCAGAGTAAATTTTGATCGATTTTGAACGTTTTAAAAGCTGCTCGTGTAAAGCATGTAATATGGCATGACCGGTTCGATCTGCAGAAAAACATGCCCTAGGTTTGGAGTGTCCACCAAAACTACGTTGTGCGATCTTCCCATCAGGTGTACGACTAAACACACAACCGTAATGTTCCAATTCGTATATCACTCTAGGGGCAGCCTTGACATATTCCTCTACCGCATCTTGGTCATTAAGGAAATCGCCTCCCTTAACTGTGTCATACAGGTGTTCCTCCCAACTGTCAGATTCAGAATTTCCTAGCGAAGCGGCTATCCCTCCCTGCGCAGCTCCTGAATGAGAACGAGTAGGGTAAACTTTACTCAAAATAGCAACATCTAGCCCCTCACAAACTTCCAGGGCAGCCCTCATACCCGCCAACCCAGAACCAACAATAACTACGTCGTGCTTAATCAAAATTCACCTCTTTTTTCGCTAACTCGCACATTACCAACAAACCATAAAAAACAGCATCATAGTCAACCACCGCCATTTTACAACCCCTTAATTTAAAACTAAAAAAATCTTT
>JAPYPK010000004.1:15712-35619 GCA_029937655.1 Nitrospinaceae bacterium | reverse complement strand
TAAGCATCATATGCATCTATGGAGGAATGGACTACGAAAAACAACGTAACCAGATTAAAGACGGAGCGGATATTTTTATCGTCACTCCAGGTAGGATTATTGATTATTACAAGCAAAAACTGTTCAGCCTAAAAGAACTGGAAGTACTGATCGTGGATGAAGCAGATCGTATGTTTGATATGGGGTTCATTTTAGATCTACGGTACTTGTTCAGAAACTGTTCTCCATACGACAAAAGGCAATCCATGTTATTTTCAGCCACTCTGAATTACAAAGTCATGGAGTTGGCCTATATGCATATGAATAACCCGGTAAAAGTAATGGTTGAGCCGGGAAAAGCAGTTGTCGACGAGGTTAAACAACTACTGTACCACGTAGGCCTACATGAAAAGTTCAATCTCTTGCTCGGTCTCCTGAAAAAAGAAGCCGGGGAAAAAGTTCTGATTTTTTGCAATACAAAAATGTGGGCGGAACGATTGGAATTACTGCTCAAGCATAATGGCTACGTAGCGGCCCTGATCAGCGGTGACCTTCATCAAAAAAAACGTATCAGCGTACTGGAAGATTTCAAAATAGGAAAACTGAATATTCTAATCGCCACGGACGTAGCTTCACGGGGAATTCACGTAGATAATATAACTCACGTCATAAACTATGACGTTCCCCAAGACCCCGAGGATTATGTTCATCGAATCGGGCGTACCGCAAGAGCTGGCGCGAAAGGGACAGCGATTACGCTATGCTGTGAAAACTATGCGTTCCACCTTGATCGTGTTGAACAATACTTGAAAAATAAAATTCCGGTTGAGTGGGCTGAAGAAGAATTATTCTTATCTGCAAAGGAAGGTGCTCCACCTCTCAAAAGACGCTCTCCAATAAAAACAGGCAGTCGTAACCACACTGGAAAATCACACCAAAGCCGGACTAGCCGTAATTCTAAAAGCCAAAGTCGCCGTCCCTCCTCAAAAGCACACCATTAAAATTCTCAAAAAAAAATAATAAAACAAAACACAAAAAATATTTACGTGCTCTTGAGTAGCATAGAAAAACAAACAGTCTCTACCTAGCCATATTTTTTCTTTTTATTTATTCAACATTTGATTAAGTATCCTCTCGTCGATTATTGCTACCCCAAGTTTTTTTGCTTTATCGGCTTTAGAACCCGCATCTGCTCCCAAAACAACGTAATCTGTTTTTTTTGACACGTTGGAAGTAACTCGACCACCCAATGCTGAGATTTTCATTTTTGCCTCATCGCGGGTAAAGGACTCTAACGAACCTGTCAAAACAAACTGCTTCCCAAGGAGTCCATCACCTACAGTCTCCCCTATCACCTTCATTTCCACACCAAGTTCTCTAAGACGTATTATTTCTTCATTATTAGAGCGTAAACTGAAAAAATCTACCAAGCTTTTAGCAACGGTCTCCCCTACTTCCATAACAAACTGTAATTCCTGGGTCTTTGCATTTTGAAGGTTTGACATGGAGTGAAAGTGCCTGGCTAAAATAACTCCTGCTCTTTGACCAACATGACGGACTCCCAAAGCATGAAGCAAACGCGCCAGTCCTGCCGATTTGCTTTTTTGTATCGCCTCGACTAAATTCTTTGCCGATTTATCAGCCATGCGTTCTAGCTTTACCAAACTACAATGATCTAATTTATAAAGATCCGAAAAATTATGAACCAAACTACTTTCTACAAGTTGTTCAATAATAGAGGAACCCAGATGGTCTATATCCATAGCATTCCTTGATGCAAAATGAAACAACCGCTCTTTTAACTGCGCAGGACAACAATAATTGACACAACGCAATATCGCTTCTTTCTCGGGGCGAAATAAAGCTCCCTTACATTCTGGGCACTGAACAGGCATTTTAAACGAGGGACCTCGTTTCACCTTAGTCGATTGGATCACCTTAACTACTTTTGGAATAATCTCCCCAGATTTTTCTATCACTACCCTATCGCCAACGCGTATATCCTTTCGCTGGATTTCATCTTCGTTATGCAAGGTGGCACGACTAACTGTTGAACCAGAAATAAATACAGGAGTGAGGAGTGCTACAGGGGTTATCGCCCCCGTCCGCCCAACCTGACAAACAATATTTTCCACCTTTGTCTCTGCTTTTTCTGCCTCATATTTGTAGGCGACTGCCCATCGTGGAAACTTAGAAGTCGCACCTAATTGTTTTTGAAAATCCAAAGAATTGACCTTAACGACTAACCCATCAACATCATACTTTAGGTTATTTTTTGCAATCCTCCATTTGTCTATATAAGGCAGAACCCCCTCAAATGTCCCACAAATGTAGCGGTTCACGTTTAACTTAAATCCCAACCTTTGCAACATATCCTGAGTACCGCTGTGAGTCTTGACGCGAGCAGACTCCATGCCTATACCATAAACAAAAATATCAAGTTTTCGAGAAGCAGTAATTACAGAATCCAACAAACGCAATGACCCTGCGGCGGCATTTCTGGGGTTTACAAATAGCGGTTTATCATCTTTCTCCCTAGCTTTATTGAGTTCCCGAAAACTTTCTCGAGGCATAAAAACTTCGCCCCGCACTTCTAAAAAGTCAATTTTTTCCTTGTCCATTGGGATAGTGAGCGGGATAGACTTGATGGTCCTCAAATTGGCTGTTATATCCTCACCCTCTTTTCCATCCCCCCTAGTCGCTCCTTGAACAAAAACTCCATTTTCATAAGTAAGCACTACCGCCAGACCATCGAATTTAAGTTCCACAAAATACTCGATGTCTTTCAATACAAAGTTTCCCAAGCCTTTAAGAATCCTTGCATGAAACTCTCTCAACTCATCAACACTGTATGTATTATCGAGACTAAGCATTGGGGTGTTGTGCGTCACGGTATTGAATTTTTTAGATACCTTACCGCCCACCCTCTGAGTCGGGGATTCCTTGCAAACAAACTCGGGGAATTTTTCTTCTAGATCTTGCAACTCCCGCATTAGCAAATCGTACTCACGATCTGAAATCACGGGGCTATTATTTACGTAATAAAGAATATCGTGTTGCCTAATATCCTTACGCAAAAGTTCAATTTGTCTTTTGCTCTGTTTTAACATGGCAATTATTTCGTGAGCTACCTACACCAAGAATTAAATGACCACTGCACAAAATTAACATAAAAAACAGTCATGATTTTAGTGCGTTTCTACTATCTGGAAGGAGTTTGTCATCTAAGCCACCAGGTTTTAGAACACTCACCGGACGTAACGAGAAAAATTTCAAAGCGTGATAAGAAGTATGCTAAAAAGTGAACTTCTATTGCAGACAAGTAATTTCTTAGAAATCAAGATGGTTTATAGCTCGTATGCTTTCCCTTTGTACCTAGACAATTGATTATGTGGAAGATCAAGGTTCCAACGTCACGTAGTATCCATTCCGCCCTCTTTGAATCAGAATAAGAATACTGTCACGCCCTGCGGCCTTCACTATAGCTGCCCTAAAGTCTTTTTCATTTTCAATTCTTACCTGATTGACCTGACGAATGATATCCCCTGACTGAATCCCTATCTTACCACCCACGCTGTTTGGAGTCACGCTTGTCACAACAACACCTTGATTGGTTGCCAAACGATATTTTCTCGCTAATGATTGTCGAATTTCATTCACAGTAAACCCCAACCAATTTTGTACGTAGTTAACCACTCGACTTTCGGGAAGCAACGAAACTTTCAAAGAAACAGACATCTCCTTACCGTCCCGCAATATTTTCATATAAATTATATTCCCTACTGGGTAAGTTGAAACTCGCTCGCTGTAGTCAGACTTATCACTGACCTCATTATTCTCTAAAGACAAAATAACATCCCCTCGCTTTAAACCAGCTCGTGCGCCAGGACTTCCTTCCATAATTTGCGTGACAACCACACCTCTTACTCTATCAATATGAAAAAAACGGAGCATTTCCTTAGTCATACCTTGCACTGATACGCCTAACCATCCACGCCGAACTTTGCCATAGCGAATAAGGTCGTTGATAATTCGCTTAGCCTTGTTGATAGGAATAGCAAAGCCAATTCCTTCGGCTTGTTTAAAAATAGCCGTGTTGATTCCAATTAGCGAGCCGTTAATATTGAGGAGAGGACCACCGCTGTTCCCAGGGTTGATTGAAGCATCCAACTGAATAAACCCCCTGTAAACTCGATTTTTGCCCCCCTTAATACTACGATGAAGAGCACTTATAATTCCTGTAGTTACCGTATGTTGGAGCCCAAAAGGGTTTCCGATCGCTATCACTGTTTCCCCAATCATCAAGTCATCCGATCGACCCAAGTCGACATGAGGCAGGTTTTCTTTAGTTTTAATTTTAATGACTGCTAAATCAGACTTAATATCTGCGCCTACTAAGCGCGCATCAAATTCACGTTTGTCTATAAGGGTTACTTTAATACTAGTTGCTTTTGCGACAACGTGTTCATTTGTGAGAATATACCCTTCAGGATGAATGATTACACCGGATCCAAGACTCCTGCGGTTATTATTTAAACGTGGGAAAAATTCTTTGAAAAATTGATCAAAAAATGGATTACGTGAATCTCTAAATGGATTTCGTACTGCGGGTACAGCTTCTTCCGTATTAATATTAACAACAGAGGCCCCTATTTTCTCTACTGCCTTAACAATTGGGGTTCTGCGGGCACCCTCTTCCGCCCAACTAACAGATCCAAACAAGAAAATGATTAAAATGAGTAATTTTACGAAAACCTGAGAATAATTCATTGAGAAAAACTGAAGACGGCAAGCCTTAAGGCTTGCCGTTAGAAGAAAAGCAATTCTTTAACTAGCAGCAAATGCTGCAATATCATTTAATCCTAACTGCTATGTAAATGGTTGTTCCACCCCTTTTGATAAGAAATAAAACTGTACGTCCTTTTTTAATAGCACCAAGTGAACGTTTATACTCGGACATATTCTTGACCGGTTTTCGGTCAATTTCTGTAATAACATCGCCACGCTTAATCCCTGCTTCTGCAGCAGATTGTCCTGCCGTAACATCTGACACTAAAACGCCCTCTTCACTGCCCAAATCTAAGCTCTGAGCTAATTCAGGTGTTATGTCCTGCCCTTGCATACCTAATGGATCTTCTGTAGCGCCTCCTTGTGCTAATTTTTGTTCACCATCTTTTAGTATTGCAATATGAACATTGAGTGTCACCGAGTTCCCGTCACGAACAACTACAACATTGACATCCGTATCTGGGGTTGTTTGCGCTACTATTTTTGGCAATTGCTCCATATTATTTACCTTGTAACCATTAAACTCAACAATCACATCCCCGCGCTGTATTCCTGCCTTAGCCGCTGGACCCTCAGGAATAACATCTCCTACCAAAGCACCTTTATTATCTTTGAGTGAAAATGATTTAGCCAAGTCTGGTGTGATTTTTTGAATCATCACACCCAACCATCCTCGTGTAACTTTTCCTTTTTCGCGCAAATCGGTTAAGATTGATTTAACCAAATTTGCAGGAATGGCAAAACCAATTCCAACATTTCCACCACCAGGGCCACCCCCCGATATAATAGCTGTATTGATACCTATGACTTCTCCCTTGATGTTTATCAACGGACCACCACTGTTCCCAGGATTAATAGACGCATCTGTTTGGATAAATTCGTCGTAAGCACCCGCACCTATATTTCTACCCTTGGCACTAACAACGCCTACTGTTACGGTATGGGGTAACCCGAATGGGTTACCAATAGCTACTACCCATTCTCCAACTTCTAATTTATCGGAATCACCCATACGCAAATAAGGAAAAGGCGTATTGTCACCGTTTTCTCTGTTAATTTTGATCAAAGCAATATCAGTTTTAGGGTCAGTACCGATCAACTTCGCAGTATATTCATTATCGTCGTCTAGATTAACGAGAATCTCATCAGCTCCTTCAACGACATGATTGTTAGTTAAAATATATCCATCCGCATCAATGATAAATCCTGATCCAGTTCCTCCTCTCCGGGGAGGCTTACCTTGACCTGGTCGTTGTTGTTGTTTGAAAAATTTATCATAGAAGTCACGAAACTGATCCTTCTGTCCTCGATGTCCGGGATTCTTAAATCTATCACTAGTCTTCCGTGTCTTTGCCTTCACGCTGACATTAACTACAGCTGGGTTATGTTGTTTTGCAATATCGACAAAAGTGTTACTCGTCAATGGCATAGATACAGAACTCAGGGCCCACGCCCGACCCATCGATTGATAAGAGTTATTTTCAACATCAAATGAAATAGGAAAGCAAAAACCCACAAGAAAAAACCATGGGAACACAATCTTAGTGATATTAAAATTCATCAGAAAATCTCGCTCCTTAATAAAAAATTTTATTGATGCTTCCCCTAAAAACTTTTAACGCTTTTCTTCCTTATAAATCTAAGCCTATCACTAAAACTTCCAGTTTTTTTTATTTAATAGCCTTATAGAGTAAATCGAAAATCACCTAACAAACCTACACAGGAGTAAAGAAAACTCAACAAAATATAATGAATGTTAACCATTTAAATATTATATAACGCCAAATTATTTATTAACAACCCCTATTCCCGCTCACCTAAATTTTTATTGACTCCACCTTCTACTTTCAAGATAATTGTCAATAGTATTAAATGCTTCACCTGTAACACCGCCCAAAAAAAATATTGGGCATAGCGCCTAAATCGATCTTTACATACGTAAAAAAAAGAACCCTATGCAGGGTCCCATTATAACCTTATTCTACAAAAGCGGCATATATTTATGAGTCTTTTTCTGTCTGCTCTAGGGCTAGTGATGATCTTCGAAGGGGTCCCTTACTTTTGCGCCCCTTCTCAGGTGAAAATTTTCGCTCAAAAAATCGGGGAGGTTCCTGATCAGGTTTTAAGAATCATCGGCTTTGCCTTGATGTTAGCTGGCCTAACAATTGTTTATTTAGGGAGATCTTTTTTTGGAAATAATTAAATATAACCTATCAACTGTTTTTTCAGGAATAATCATTTTTTCGTCTCTTGCTTTTTTCAACGGTTGTGCTGGGTTGGATCAATTCGAAAAGCAAGTTCCACCGGAACCTGCAATCATAAACAATGCTCTCCCCTTCCTCGACGTTCCGGTTCCTAATGGTTTTAACAGAGACCAATCAAAATCATTTATTTACGAAACAGGCAGTAATGACATGAAAGTTGGACGCCTGTTCTTTAATGGAACCGCGGGTTTAAAACCAACGGTTGAGTTCTACCAGAATGAAATGATAAATAAAGGATGGACGCTCACAAACTCGATGGCAAGCACTGACACGATTTTAAACTACAGAAAAGAAGGTTGGGTCTGCACGGTTATCATTAGACCGCGCTCATTCAGTCGATCTATCGTAGAAATACAAATAGGGCCAGTACAAATGCAATCTAAATGATTCCATCTTCAGGTGTAAGAAAACCACCCTTTTTTTCTACCAGACAAAGCAACCATAATGCTTGATAAGGACCCCTTACCGCGCCAGCTTATATTGGATTTCCCCACGCAGTCTGAATACTCATTTTCAAATTTTATCGTTTCAGATGGTTCAAAGATCGCCTTTGATGCAGCCCGCCAATTTTGCAGTGATTCATCCCCATTTAATACACTATATTTTTTTGGCAGTAAAAATCTAGGCAAAACGCACCTTCTACTTTCCATTGGGAATCAGTCTGCTTCTATGAATAAAAAAGTTCTGTATATTCACGGTTCAGACTTTGTAAAAAAAACAGACGAAAGTTCGAATGGCTCTTCAAGCGAATTGTTATCAATTCTTTCCAAGATCGACCTATTTCTACTCGATGCGGTAGATTATATTGATGGGAAGCGTACTTCTCAAGAAACACTTTATCTCATCATCAACTCTCTTATTGAAAAAGAAAAAAAAATTGCATTCGCCGGCAACTTTAACCCTGCAAAATTAAAAAACACGGAAAACTATCTAATATCACGTTTTCAGTGGGGCATGTCTACGGAACTTAAGCCCATTGACGACAAAACAACTGCGAAGATCATTGCCAAACTAGCGAAGGATATTAGACTGGTTTTACCCGAAAAAGTAATAGTCTATCTCCTCACGCGCATGCCAAGAGATTTCATATCGATTAAGCATGCTATAACTAGCATCAATCAAGCATCTTATATCCAGAAAAAGAAAGTGACCGTACCTTTGGTCAAGGAAACCTTGAACCTGCCGTAGGCAATCATGAAACAGGCGCGCCATAACATAGCTTTTTCACTTGAACGCGTCGCGCAAAACCACCCAAATCAAACAGCGATTACCGAATCGCATACCGGCACTTCCATTTCATTTAAAGAGTTAGATGATGAGAGTTCCCGCATTGCTTCAGGGCTAAACCAATACGGATTTAAAAAAGGTGATCGTGTTCTACTATTTATTCCTTTCAGCATAAAGTTCATTTCTGTTGCATTTGCCCTATTTAAAGCGGGAGCGATACCAATACTCATTGATCCCGGATTAGGGAAAAAAAATTTTCTAAGGTGCACCAAGAAAACCGAAGCGCAGGGAATCATTGCGACCCCAGCCGTTCATTTAGCATTAATGTTTTTCCAAAAATATTTTCGCAACTTGAAACACAGGGTCACTACCAACTCATGCTGGTTTTGGAAAGGGTGTACCCTTAGAGATATCGATAACATGGCTAAACCTAGCTTTACTTATGATGACACATTTCCTAATGATCCTGCGGCCATATTATTTACAAGTGGAAGCACCGGTTCTCCTAAAGGAGTTGTATATACCCACGAGATGTTTTCCCGGCAACTAGAGGTGCTACGTTCCTGCTACAAGATCCAATTCGGAGAAATAGATCTTTCTACCTTCCCACTATTTTCATTGTTTGGAGTGGGAATCGGCATGACATCAATTCTCCCCCAAATGGATTTCACTCGCCCCGCAAAAGTTGACCCTGAAAAAATTTTAAATACGATCACCCAATATAAAGTGACTAGCGGGTTTGGTTCGCCGGCATTATGGGACACAATCAGCCGTTATTGTATTTCAAACAATCAACACCTTCCTTCTCTTAACAGAATTTTAATGGCAGGTGCACCCATTCCTGGTTCGTTGATTGAAAGGTTTGATCATATACTGACACCCAAAGCGAAGATACACACTCCATATGGAGCCACAGAAGCACTTCCTGTCGCAACCATCGAACGCAAAGAAATTCTAGAAGAGACTTTAAAAAAATCTCAACAAGGATACGGAATTTGCGTTGGTCACACAGTTCCTGACATAGAGCTTAGAATCATAGCAATCATTGATGATTCAATTCCTGATTGGGGGGATTCCATCGAATTAACCCATGGAGAAATTGGCGAAATAGTAGTAAAAGGTCCTTGGGTAACTCAAAGTTATTTCAACCTCAACGAGGCTACTCGGTTAGCAAAAATAAAAGACCATGGGAACGCTCTCTGGCACCGTATGGGAGATGTCGGTTATATTGATGACAAAAATCGACTATGGTTTTGTGGAAGAAAAAATCAACGCGTTTGCACAGCCGACGGAACATTATTCACTATCCAATGTGAAGGAATCTTCAACATTCACCCCAAGGTAAAACGGTCCGCTCTAGTTGGTATAGGTGAAAATAAGAACCAAGAGCCTGTTATCGTAATAGAACCAGAACATTTCAGCGAACTAAAAAATAATTCCGCCCGCAACTTGCTTATTAAAGAACTATTGGAGTTGGGTGGTCAGTACAAGCATACCCATCAGATTAAGAATATCCTGATACACCAAAATTTTCCGGTAGATATTCGCCACAACGCAAAAATATCTCGCGAACAACTTGCTCAGTGGGCAACCCAAATGATTCCCCAGGAACATAAAAAAACAACTCCCCTAAGCCTAGTAGAATAAGAAGTTGGGATATACCAACCAATCAATTTCCATCAAACCTTAGTCTTATGTATTCAAAGGCAACAGATCCAAGACTAAAACCAACTTCTCCCCGGTTGATTTATATTGTTCTTCTAAAAATAAGGGGAATGCCATTTGCTTAAACATACGTTGAGCAAAATAAGAAACAAAAATAGAAGGATACAAGACCTGAAAATTTAAAATTTTATCGGCACTTGATTGTATGTTTAATATACCTAAGGCTTATATTTTGACATAATTTAACCGTTCTGCTAGCATTTCTTAATAATGACACTCGGGCTATTTAGAGATTGAAAAATTTGGTTAGCGTTTTATAGTTCCCTATAGATTAACTGGCCACTTATGTCCTAATTAAACTAAGAACTTATTAAAATGCTAAATGAAGTTGATGAGAAAACACAAGAACACAGCATAAACTTAATAAAAAAAATCCTTATCGGCCTAGGGTTAATTTTTATCTTGGTGGGGATCATCCGGCAGTGGCCCATCGCAGGAAAATCCTACATGGAATTTATTGAGGGCGAAGGGTACCTTGCCCTGATGCTAGGACTTATCATGACTGTGCTGGGAGTATCTGTAAAGCTACTAATCGGCCAGCAAAAAGAATGACCACTTAAATTTGGAAATTGACATCCATGAGTGAAAAAGAAAATGTAGAAGGCGAAGGTTTTGTCATTAAAGACAAGCGTTCTTCCCAAATTTCAGAAGATGACGCTGTTTTTCAAGATGAACAAGATATCAAGGTTCAGGAAAAACAAACAGACTCCTCCAAAGAAAAAGAAACCGAGCCTTTTCAAGTCGACTTTTCAGCATTTATCATGTCTCTTACGTCGTCCGCCTTCTATCACTTAGGAGATATGCCCGACCCCTCCACTGGTAAGAAAGAAGTAAACCTTCCCGCGGTCCAACAAACAATAGATATGTTAATTATGTTGCGGGAAAAGACAAAAGGCAACCTCAAGGAAGATGAAAAAAAACTTCTCGAGCAACTCGTATACGAATTACAAGTCAAGTACGTCGCAAAAACAAAGGAATAGTTTCCCGCAAGTCCTACTTAGCCTCAAAAACATTATAACTCCCACCCATAGCGTGCCACTATAAGCCCACATTACAAATTATCAGGATGCGATCATGGAACTCAAAAGTGACACAAACGGACTATTCATAGAAGGAATGTCAGACTCATCGGAGTTGGCTGATTATATTCGGCGAAAATTTAATGAGGAGGATATCCAAAATACTTACGAGAACTTGACAAAAGGTCACATTAAGGCTGCCCGGTCTGAAGGTATCCCTCCATTACGTAAATTTTGGCAAGTACTTAATCACTCCCATAAAAATACTCCCAACCTACAATGTGCAAAAGGTTGCGCCCATTGCTGCCATACAGGTGTAGCAGCAACACAAGTTGAATGGGATGGCATACTACATAATGTCATGGAAAGTAATATTAACCTTGGAAAAGTTATTGAACGATCGAAACGTACCATTGATCGTGTACGCGAAACACTACACTCTAAAAAAAGTTTAGAACAAATCGATTGGCACCGCCTGGTTATCAACCAGCCCTGCCCTTTTTTGGGTGAAGACCATGCCTGCATCATTTATGAGGACCGGCCCTTAGACTGCCGCCTAGTGGTTGCATTTCGTGGCCAGTGCGAATCAAAAAAACTGGAGCATGCCCAACGTGGAGTGGTAATTGAGGAAGCCGTTGGCGCTACCGTCATCGCAAAAATACAACATGACCAAACTCCAAAGTTTAAACGGAGAAAGTTCCAAGGTGTCCAACCACTGAAATTACTACAGCACTGGCTCATTTTGTGGCAGGAAAAAAATAAAAAAAAGAAATAGGTCAAACCATAGATTAATGAGTCTATATAAAAAACCACGATTAAAACCAGTTCTGAGTAAAAACAAGCAAAATCCAACTAGACAAAAACCATTGATCTTAATGCCTGGTTCAAAGCAAAAGAAAATCCTATTATTAATTGCGTGGAGTTTTGCGACCTTGCTTCTCTATATTTGCTTTCGCGAAGTAGATTTAGAACAAGCCTGGAATAACATCAAACAAGTTCACCCCTTATGGCTTTTTCTCGGTGTTGCTGGGCATTTTTTAATTTTTATATTCTGGGCCAAGCAATGGATCGTCTTTCTCCCTGGAAAAGTTTTTGTAACATTCAAAGAAATGTTTGAAATTAATGCGCTCATGAGCACTGCGATGAACACGCTTCCATTTCCTGGAGGACATGCTTACGGAGTTTTTCTTTTAGCAAAAAAAGAAGGCGTTGGCCACTCTGCAGCTCTTTCAGTAATGTCACTTGATCAACTCACCGAAGGAATAGCCAAGCTGACTGTTCTTTTAATTGTAAGCTGGCTTACACCACTCCCACTTTTAATTAAAAAGGGAATACTTGGGTTGACCGTGGTCATTTTCATTTTCACGTGCATTCTTTTATATTTTTCTTTTCGTTTTCATGCCTACAAAAAAATAAGAACGGATTCCAACAAAACACTCAAAGAAAGAGCTATCGACTTTATATCTCGCTGGGGACAACAATTAGAAGGACTACGTAACATCAAAACTTTCTCTTATGGTGTAATTTTAGCTTACGGAATGAAATTAGGGGAAGCGTCAGCAATCTGGTCTATACAGAAGGGTTTTGGTGTTGATCTGCCAATTTGGAGTATACTACTGATCCTTGCCGCATTAAACTTAGCAACCATTATTCCATTAGCACCTGGAAATCTTGGTGTCTATGAAGCGACCGTTTTTTTTATTTACCAACATCTTGGTATAGAACCAGAACAAGCTATTGCATTAGCTCTTACCCAACATTTATGTTTTCTATTACCACTTGCTGGGACAGGGTATGTATATATGATAATGAAAACCTTTATCACAAAAAAAACCTTTGTTCGTGAATAAGTAATATGAAATTAACATAATAGAACAAAAAAACGCACCTAATTTTATCTCGCGCAAGGCGAAATGGCTTGTTTAGAATACGCATTGAACACATAGAGTAACTAATCTAATGATAGAAATCGCATAATTTAATTGGAGAAAATTTACATGAAGCAGGCCATTATCAAGAAACTCGATGATGAACTTATGAAATCCCAAAAAGAGTTGCAGGTAGATATTCCAAAGGCAATACTAGTAGCAAGAGAACATGGGGATTTAAAAGAAAACGCCGAATATAAGGCTGCAAAAGAAAGGCAAACATTTCTCCAAGCTAGAATTTCCCTATTGCAAAAAAGGATAAGCGATGTTACTTCGCTTAACATAGAAAGAATATCAAGGGACAGATCCGGGTTAGGCAGCACGTTATTACTCGCTGACATTCAAACCGGAGAAGAAAAAAAATTTCACCTTGTGTTTCCCGAGGATGTAGATCCCGATGCCGGGAAAATTTCTCCTGGTTCCCCTATTGGAAGAGCCCTAATGGGAAAGCAAAAAGGGGACGAAATAATAGTTTCCCTCCCAGAAAAAAAAATAGAGTACGAAGTTATTAGCGTAAAAACCATTCACGACAACTCATAAGGCAACCAGGCTTAAGCATCTAATGTCTTTTAAAAATCTTATTTCATTTGAAGAAATCGCAGAAAGTAGCTCCAACTTTCTCGACATCGATACTAGACCTGACTGGGGAGAGTTGTTTGGCAACCGTAATCCATTAAACCTAGAAATCGGGTTTGGAGTTGGAAACTTTATCATTGAAATGGGAATTCGAGAACCTAATGAAAACTTTATTGGAATTGATTTTTACCACAAAGGAATCCGAAAAGTCATCACCCGTATTGCTAAGTATGAGATTTGCAACGCCCGTATCGTATATGGTGACGCAAAAGAAAAAATTCCTCTCTTGTTTGCCCCTGAAGAACTCAATCGAGTTTACATAAACTTTCCCGACCCATGGCCAAAAAAAAGGCACCATAAACGTAGGTTGATCAAACCGAATTTTATAAAAAGTCTAGCCGAAAAACTTAAGTGCGGTGGTGAAATTCATATCGCAACAGATCACGAAGCTTACGCCATGGAAATTCTTGATTTTTTTGAAAAAGATCACCAGTTGAAAAATAAAAATGGTCTTGGTACATTCCTATTCCAGAAGGAAGGAATCCCAAAAAGCAAATACGAAAAAAAGTTTATTAGCGCCGGAGAACGGATTTTTTATTTAGAATACAAAAAATAGAGCACACCCTTTTAACCTTCAAGTTCGGAGACTAGCTTGCCCAAAGAACGCATCTTAGTAGTTGATGACGAAACGAATATTGCAAATTCCCTCAAAGAAATTTTATCGGATGAGGGTTATGATGTTTCTGTAACTGAAGACGGACTTAATGCACTCGACATGATTCAATCAGATCCGCCAGACCTTCTATTGCTTGATGTCTGGCTTCCCGGAATGGATGGAATAGAGGTATTGAGAACTGTCAAAACGTATCACCCTGAAATAGAGGTCCTGGTCATGTCTGGGCATGGGACCATTGATACGGCGGTAAAAGCGACAAAGCTTGGGGCTTTTGACTTTATTGAAAAGCCGTTCTCAATGGACAGCTTGACTCAATCTGTTAAAAGTGCTTTAGGACTCAAAAGAAAACGGCCCACAAAAACAATTAACGAGACGCCATTCGGCTTTTCCTCCCTAATTGAAACACAAAAGGCTATTAAATTTCATTCTCAATCAGACACCCCCCTGCTCTTTCTAGGGGAATCAGGAACAGGCAAAGAATACATCGCACAAGCAATCCATCAAAAAAGCGCAAAAAGCAACCTTCCTTTTATTAAACTCAATTGTTCTTCAAGACCAGCACATGAGATTAACTCTTTTCTATTTCCGCCGGAAAAAAAATCTCTCAAATTTTCAAACGAAACTTTTGATACAAACCCAGCCATATCGCAAGCTGTGTATTTAGATAATGTGGATGCTCTGAGCAAAACTACTCAACAAAAATTATTCGATTTATTGTTTTCTAATGAAATTAAAAAACAAAAATTATTGCCATCGCGTTTATACATTTCTTCATCTCAAAACCTCAGTAAACTTTCTAAACAAAACCAGTTTAATCCTGATCTACTAAAAATATTTAGAAACACAACTATCAGAGTACCCTCTCTGCGCGAAAACTCGACTATTATCCCTGCCTTGATTCGTAACCATCTAGAAGAAGTATCGAAAAAAGAGGGACTGCCTACTCCCGAAGTAGATTCAGATGCACTTGAAGCCTTATGTCAATATCATTGGCCAGAAAACATTCGCGAACTTCATTCTGTTTTAGACCGCATCCTTGCGACTGCTCCTTCACGGAACCGTATTTCTCTTAATCAAATGCCTCCAGGAATCAATCAACTAACGACCCAACAAGGGAAAACAAAACTTAACAAATTTAATAAACCTCCGCAAAGAACGCTTAAAAGAAGCGTAGTATTATATGGAAGTGGGCTTCATAAAGGGCTCAAAACTGGGGTCATCTTGCAACCGCTACCACCGAAAAGCGGCATTATTTTCAGCAATATCTCCAATGGTCAAACTATCCCAGCTCGGCTTGAAAACATTAAATCGACCAATTACTCCACAACACTCCATAAAGGGAAAGCCAGTGTCGCTACCATAGAACATATCATGGCTGTTCTACACATGTACCGCATCACAAACCTCCTTATAAAAGTAGGCGATGAAGTTCCAGTGATGGATGGGTCCTCAAAAGATTTTTGTGAGTTAATCGAAAATGGTGGAATTGAAGAACAAGACGAACCTTCCCAAGAATTGATTGTCGATAAAAAATATACTTTTGGCCCCCAAGAACCAGGAACCCCACATATTAGCATTGAACCTAGTGACACATTCAAGGTTAGTTATCATATGGAATACCCGACTCCAATTGGAATAATGGATCATACTTTTGAATATGTGAGTGAGGAAAACTTTAAAAAAGAAATTGCTCCTGCGCGCACGTTCGGGTTCATGGAAGATATCGCTCAATTAACAAAAATGGGATTTGCTTCCGGTGGGAACCTCGACAACTTTATTCTGTTGGGAGATGGAAAAATCATCAACACCGAACTAAGATTTAAAAATGAGTTCCCACGACATAAGATTCTTGACATCCTAGGAGACTTCTACCTTTTAGGAAAAACTATTCGTGGACACATCCGTGCAAATAAATCAGGACACACCCAAAACATAGGACTTTTAAAAACTTTAACGAATGCAGATATTCAATATCCGCTGTAAATTCAGTTTTAACCTAAGTTTGCCGACATCAATTAAACGGACCCTATTGTAAGGAAGCATCTCCATCTAGATTTTTTTAGACTCAGTTTATCGCTGCAAAACCGAATCATCTCGAAAAAACTCTACAAACAATACTTATGAATCATTTGCACCTAATTTTTTAAAAATGCTAAGCCCGAGTAAGCAACGACATGACAATAAAAAAACTATCGACACCCCAAGTGCCATTGAATATTTTTAAATTAGCCGTTCTTGTTTCCGGACGCGGTTCTAACTTACAAGCCATAATGGACAGTATTGACCGAGAAGAATTGGACGCTCATCTTTCCATAGTAATTAGCAACACAAAAGATGCCATGGCCTTAAAACGAGCTGAAAAGCATGAAATAAAAACAATTTTCATCGATCCCTCTAACTACTCAAGTAGCAAAGAATACGACAAAGCACTCGTTTTAAAATTAAAAGAGTTTTCCATTGACCTCATCTGTCTTGCTGGGTATATGCGTATTCTAGGAGAAGAGATTATACAGACGTTTGAAAAGAAAATTATAAACATACACCCTTCCCTATTACCAGCGTTTCCGGGTTTGAATGCTCAAAAACAGGCTATAAATCATGGGGTTAAGTTTTCTGGATGTACTGTCCATTTCGTCGACTCCGGAGTTGATAGCGGACCTATTATTCTACAAACAGTAGTCCCAGTTTACGATAACGATGACGAAAAATCTCTCTCTAAACGAATCCTGGAACAAGAACATTACCTTTACCCAAAAGCAATTAAAATGATCCAGGAAAACAAAATTAGATTAAATGGTAGAACCGTGACGAGCAAAACAATTTAACGCTGTATACTCCACTAAGGTGTTCATGAAAAGACAAACCAAAGTTTTATTTATTTTTATTTTATATTGGCATGTTCCCGCGTGGGCTCTTAGTGATGAATTGGCAACTGTTAAGGCGATTCAGCAAAATTACGATTCAGTTCTAACCTTAAAAGCAAACTTCGAGCAGAAGGCCTTCGTTAAGATGTTAAATAGAACCGAAGTTACCCGAGGAACTGTCCAGATCAAAAAACCAGGTAAAATGAAATGGGTGTACAACTCTCCAGACCCACAAGTTCTTATTAGCAATCAAAAAAATTTATGGCTTTACACGCCAGAAGAAGAACAAGTCACAAAAATG
This sequence comes from Nitrospinaceae bacterium, assembly GCA_029937655.1. GTDB lineage: Bacteria > Nitrospinota > Nitrospinia > Nitrospinales > VA-1 > Nitromaritima. Next base: position 18,272 of record JAPYPK010000004.1, on the reverse strand, counting down.
CCTATTGAAAGTGTGTACTCGTCAAACACTCCTGCTCTATTCCTTGCGGGACAAGGAATTTTGACAGACATCTTTAACATTGTGCGGGTTCTAACTGAAAAAGATAAATTTGTCGCTGTTTTCACCCCGAAAGAAGTTGAAAGTAGTTTGAGCCGCCTTGTGCTTCGAGCAAACAAAAATAACTACCAAATCACAGGAGCGACCGTGTATGATAAACTTGGAAACAAAACTTCTATTAAGTTTCGATCCATCCGTATCAACGAGAAAATACCAGAAAGCGTTTTCAACTTCGAGGTTCCTGCCGGAGTAGAAATACAAGACTTTACACCTAGCCCCTAAATAATCACCTTAAATTACTATGTTTGAAATATCATCCATATCTCTCGAGGCTGTATCAGCCGTTGGCTTTAAAATATTCGCGTTTCTAGTGGGCTTAGCCGCGCTTATTTTTGTCCATGAGTTAGGACATTTTCTTGCTGCCCGAAAATGCGGTGTCATTGTAGAGAAATTCTCCATAGGGTTTGGAAAGAAACTATTCGGGACAACTTCCCAGGGCACTGAATTTATTATTGCAGCTATCCCACTGGGCGGTTACGTCAAAATGAAGGGTGAGGAGCTTGGCGAAGAAACAAATGAAGAAGGCTCATTCTCAGCCGCACCACCACACCATCGCCTTCTAATAGCTTTTGCCGGCCCATTCTTCAATTTTCTATTTGCTTTAGCTATCTACGTGTTTGTGTACATGGCAGGAGTTGAAACCATAGGTCCAGTAATTGGAACCGTAAAAACAAATTCACCTGCCCTCGAGGCAGGTCTTCAGACAGGCGACAAGGTAATATCCGTTAATAACAAGCCAATTCGATTCTGGAGCGAACTACAAAAGAAAGTCTATAATTCGCCCGGAGAGAAACTCGATTTTCAAATTGAACGTTTGACAAAAGGAATCATTAGTTTAGAAATCACACCCATCACAGAAGAAATCAAGAATCTTTTTGGCGATACAGAGCAAGTCGGTCTAATCGGCATAACCCCACTTTCGAACACTATTAGCTACATCAAGAAAGAAAGTGCAGCCGAAAAAGCGGGACTTCAACTTAATGATCGTATTATCGCCGTAGGAGACACCAGGATATTTGGCTGGTTGGATCTTAGACCAGCGGCGGTGGACAAGCCAGGGAAGTCATTGACTTTCAAAATTCAACGTAATGGGACAGAAATACTGATCCCTCTAATCCCAACCCTAAAAACAATTAAAGATAAAAATGGGAAGGACATAGAAATTGGGGAGATTGGCATTGGGATGAGTGGTCGCATGGTACTTGAGCAGTATGGTTTGCTTGGTTCGATCGTAAGAGCGGTGAAAGAAACTTGGGAAATGACTGCCTTGATCGCGATCAGCGTCCAAAAAATGCTATTTGGATCAATTCCAGCAGACCAAATTGGTGGCCCCATATTGATCTTTCAAATTTATGGAGAACAAGCCGAACAAGGTTTCAATGAATTCATTAGACTAACAGCTTTGTTAAGCATCAACCTTGGCTTGATTAATTTACTCCCAATTCCAATTTTGGACGGAGGACATATTTTGTTTTTTCTCATAGAAATAATTAAAGGGCGACCTGTGAGTGAAAAAAATAGAGAATTAGCTCAACAGGTAGGTTTTTTCATGCTAATAAGCTTGATGGTTTTCGCTTTCTATAATGACATAGTGCGAGTCATCAATTAGACAAGATTCTACGACCATTGAAAAAATGGATTCAATATCCCAATTAGAAAGTCTAAAAAAAATAGCAGCGGAACTTTCAATTGATATAATTCCCGGCAATTTATTCGACCCAGAAATTTTGATTAAAAGTGGCCACTGCAAGGTGAAAGGGAAAGACATAATCATTGTCGACAATTTGCTTTCAAGCCAAGAACAAAGCGAAGTCATTATTCAGACCTTAAAAAAGTTTGACCTGGAATCGGTTTACCTACCGCCATGGATTCGTGAGCGCCTTGAACCCGAAAATTCTATTTAAAATCAAATGACACTCTTGAATAATATTCTTCCTGAGGTACGCCGCGGGAAATTAAAAGCACTTCTTACTAAAAAGGAGATCGTCCGAGTACTTGAAGCCCACAATGGACTAAGTGGTATTATTGCAAATAATGCGTGTATTGAAGGACAATCTAATCAAATCCCAGTCCAAAGAGAATTCGACGCAATATGGGAAAGCAGCCTGACCGACTCCGCATCAAAAGGGCACCCCGACATAGAAGTTGTTAGCTTTGATTCAAGACTTCAATCTATTAATGAAATTTTAGCTGTTACCCATAAGCCAATGATAGTTGATGGCGACACGGGAGGGGACGCTAATAATTTTGAGTATATGGTCACCAAACTTGAGAGGGCTGGTGTTTCTGCCGTCATTATCGAAGATAAAGTTTTTCCAAAGCGAAATAGTCTGGAACCAGGTGTTCAGCAAATGCTTCAAGAACCTGAGATATTCAGCCAAAAAATCCAACGCGGTAAAAGTGTTCAAATATCAACCGACTTTATGATTATAGCCCGACTAGA
>JAPYPK010000004.1:0-15612 GCA_029937655.1 Nitrospinaceae bacterium | reverse complement strand
AACGCGGTAAAAGTGTTCAAATATCAACCGACTTTATGATTATAGCCCGACTAGAGAGCTTAATAGCTGGGAAAAGCATGGATGATGCGCTCTTTAGAGCTCAAGCCTATCTGGAAGCTGGTGCTGACGGTGTAATGATCCATTCTAAAGAAAAAACCCCTGCCCAGATTATGGAATTCGCGAAGCACTACCAGAAAATGACTCAAAAAATAAACTGCAAAAAGCCAATGGTATGTGTACCAACAACATACAATACCATTACGGAAGATGAGTTGCGTGCTGCCGGATTTAGTATTGTTATTTACGCCAATCATCTTTTAAGAAGCGCTAATAAGGCAATGGAAGAAACTGCTCGCACCATACTTCTTAATCAACGATCATTTGAAGTTGACCCGACCTGTTCTCCCGTCCGCGAAATATTTCAAACGGTAGGGTTTCTCGAAGTTAAAGAAAAAGACAAACTTGACAAAAACAACAAAAACATCCCCATAATTATTCCTGCTGCGGGCGAAGACCCATCGTTAAGTTCAATTCTAAATGGCAAACCTAAGTCTATGTTTGAAATAGCTGGGAAAACTCTTCTCGACTGGCAAATCAGCGCTCTCAATAGTAATAACCTGACAAATATCACAGTGATAACAGGCTATAAAGGTAGGGAGATGAAAGCAGAGGGCATCACCTTTCAGGAAAATAAAAATCACAAAAGAGACTCCGAGTTACACAGTTTAATGGAGGCTCGAAAAAAGATGACGACCGGTTTCATTATGCTGTATTCGGACATACTATTTGAAGATAATATAATGTCAAAAATACTTACTTGCCAAGAAGACATCGTCCTTGTGGTAGACAATACCATGCAGTACCATGCGCCAGAAGCAAACAAAATACAGGATTTTGTTATCAGTAAAAACAAACATCTAACCACCCGAAGAAAAATTAATTTTGCTTGTGAAAATATTGTTTCAAAAATTGGTTCAAAATTAAACACAGAAACCGCCACTCACGAGTTTATAGGCCTCGCTAAGTTTACTAAAACCGGAGCGGAGCAACTTCTTCAGACCTATGAAGACTGCATAAAAAATTACCACGGTAAGTTGCAAGAGGCTGACAGTATAAATCAATTTAAATTTACCGACCTAATACAAGAAATGATCGACCGAGGCTACGTCGTTAACTTTCTTGAAATTCATAAGGGTTGGCTAGAAATTCATAGTACTGAAGACATAGAACTAGCCAACCATTTTCTATCCAAAAGTTAAGCACACCTTTGATCCAGAAACGCTTTTGATGCGAACAAGAAAAGAACCGAGGTAGCCTCGCAACAATTGAAGTTAAAGGCTAAAAGAAAACTGTCACTATGTACTATTCAAAACTACTAATACCCACCCTAAAAGAATCTCCTGCAGATGCCGAGGTTGCTAGCCATAAGCTCATGGTCCGCGCTGGAATGATTCGTCAAATGGCTGCCGGCATCTATTCAATCCTTCCATTAGGGCTGAAGATGCTGAGAAAAGTCGAGCAGATCATTAGGGAAGAAATGGACCAGATTGGAGGACAAGAAGTTTTCCTTCCTAGCGTCCAACCTGCCGAATTATGGATCGAAAGTGGCCGCTGGGATTTTTATGGAAAGGAATTGCTACGCTTCAAAGACCGGAATGACCGTGAATTTTGCTATGGACCAACTCACGAAGAGGTTATTACAGACATAGTTCGTCGTGAAGTAAAATCCTACCGGCAATTGCCAATTACCTTGTACCAGATTCAAACCAAGTTTCGAGATGAAGTAAGACCCCGTTTCGGAATAATGCGTGGGCGTGAATTCACAATGAAAGATGCTTACAGCTTTCACGCAAATGAGGAAAGTATCCGCGAAACTTACTCAAGTATGGCGAGTGCCTATTCCCGAATTTTCAAAAGATGTGGGCTAGATTTTAAAATGGTGGAAGCCGATAGTGGAACCATCGGGGGGAATTTCTCTCATGAATTCGTCGTACTCGCAAGCTCTGGGGAAGATTGCATAGGATTTTGCAATTCATGCGATTACGCTTCGAACCTTGAAAAAGCTGAAACGAAAGTCTTGGTAACAAATACAGAGTCTCCGTTATTGGAGGACCTAATTGAAGTTGCCACTCCAAAAAAAAAATCTGTAGAAGAAGTAACCCAATTTCTTCGAGTGTCACCTAAAAAACTAATTAAAACCATTATATTTGAAACCGACCAAGGACTAGTTGCTGGGCTCGTTCGAGGCGACCGTGAAATAAACCCTGTCAAACTTAAAAACCTGGTCGACTGCGAATGGCTTATCCCTGCCTCAGAAAATTTAGTTACAAAAACGACTGGATTGACTTGCGGATACTTGGGGCCTGTGGGAATTAAGCTCAAAGTTTTTGCCGACAACGAAATCCTGCTTATGTCCAACAGCATCGCAGGGGCAAACAAAATAGATACCCATTTGACTGGTATTCAGTTTAAACGAGATCTGAATGTTGAAAAGATAGGGGACATCAGAAATATCAACGAAGGAGACCCTTGCCCTAAGTGCGAACTGGGAAAGTTTAAAATCAAACGAGGTATCGAAGTAGGACATATTTTTATCCTAGGCAAAAAATACAGTGAATCCATGCAAGCCTTGTATCTAGATGATCAAGGCAAAGAACAACCAATGATCATGGGCTGTTATGGGATAGGAGTTGGACGGACTGCCGCAGCTGCTATTGAGCAAAACCATGATGAGAAAGGAATCATCTGGCCTATTTCCCTCGCTCCTTTTCAAGCTGTTATTCTTCCAGTCAACTTTTCGGACGATGCCGTGCATTCAGCAACCAAAGAGATCTATAAATCTCTCTGGGAGTTAGGAATCGAAACCTTACTTGATGACCGCTCAGACAGATTAGGTGCAAAATTCAAAGACGCTGATCTTCTTGGAATCCCAATCCAAATAATCGTTGGCCCTAAAAATCTTGATGAGGGAAAAATAGAAATAAAGCTAAGAAAAACTGGCGAATCCCAGCTAATTTCATTCCCAGAAGAAATTGCATATATCTCCACAATTTTATCAGAGTTATGATAAGCAACTCCTTGATAAAAATTTTCTTGCAACACTTCCACCTTTGAGTATAATGAAAACGATAGAGTTGGTTCCTACCTGAGAGCGCGGCTTAAGCCACGCTTTTTTTTTGCTTTTATGAAGAAAATAAGGATAAGGATCAACTCCTAACTCACAATGCAAAGAAAAAGTAATCGTTTAGGTAGACTCGAAGCAAAAGCGACTACATGTAATTGCTATAGATAAATGAGGAAAAACCCTATTTATCAGTTGGTTACTGATCTTGTTGAGCCAACTCTAAAAGGAAGTGACATTGAACTAGTTGATGTTGAGTACAAAAAGACTGGCAAAACTTGGTCTCTGAGAGTATTCATCGACAAAAATCAAGGAGTGACAGTTAACGACTGTCAAAGGTTGAGTCGAGAAATTGAAGACTTAATTGCAATCCACGAATTAATTGCCGACCGCTATGTTCTAGAAGTTTCTTCCCCTGGTCTGGACCGACCATTAAAAAAAGAGACTGATTTTATTAGAAATAAAGGGAAACAAGTTCTGGTCAAAACCTATTTGCCCATTAATAATAGTAAAACAAATACTGGAACCATTAAAGATTTTTCAAATGACACTCTATTTTTAGAGAACAAAAAAAAAACTTTTGAAATTTCATTGTCGAACATCGCACAAGCCAAATTAATTTTTAAATTTTAAAAGACCCTATGACTATTGAAGTGTTAGAAAACATAAGGCTACTAGCTAGAGAAAAGAACATAGAAGAAGATATTTTAATCAATGCCCTTAAGAAGGCCATGGAAGCAGCAGCCCGCAAAAAACTAGAAACTAATGGCCCACTTCAAATCGAATTTAATCGTGAAACGGGTGAAATAGAGGTGTTCTCTGAAAAAACTGTATCTAGCGAAGTGACCAACCCTGAAGAAGAAATTTTGCTAGAAAAGGCTCAAGTAATCAACCCTGAAGCTAAAACGGGTGAAACACTGCTCATCCAGTTACCTATAAAAAACTTCGGTCGAATCGCCGCACAACTCGCAAAGCAAGTAATCATTCAAAAAGTTCGTGAAGCAGAAGTTGACATCCTCTATGAAGAATACCAAGATAAAAAAGGCGAATTAATTAATGGTATTGTTCAGCACTTTCAACATGGAGATATCATTGTTGACTTGGGGAAAGTAGAGGGAATTCTCCCAAGACGAGAACAAGTATTTCGCGAATCATTTAGCCGAGGTGATCGTATTCGCGCGTATGTTCTTGATATAGGGAAAACAGCACGAAATGCCACAGTGATTCTTTCCCGAACGCACACAGGGCTTATTAAAAACCTATTCGAGATTGAAGTGCCTGAAATTAATGAGAGAATAATAGAAATAATGGGGATAGTACGAGAACCTAATGGAAGAACTAAAATAGCGGTTAAAACTAATGACCGTGACGTAGATGCTGTTGGAGCTTGCGTCGGAATGAGAGGGACGCGCGTCCAATCAATCGTACAGGAACTTCGGGGAGAAAAAATTGATATCGTCGAATATTCAGAAGACACAGAAGTATATATTAAAAACGCCCTTAGCCCAGCTAAAATCTCTCGCATAATTAAAAATAGCGAGAATCATGAGATGACAATTATTGTTGCGGATGACCAGATGTCCCTAGCGATTGGCAAAAAAGGACAAAATGTCCGACTTGCTGCAAAACTGGTGAAACAGAAAATAAATATTCAGAGTCATTCTGAAGCTTCTGACTCATTAGATATTTCCGGTTTATTGCCAACTACTAAAAAAAGTAGTTCTAGGATTAGTTTCTTAGGTGAAGTTAGCACGGCAAAGGGACTGGGGGAAAAAATAACAGCTATTCTTTTTGAAGGCAATGTAGTTACTGCTGAGAATGTTATAGCGCAAGGTGAAAAAGGATTAACGACTCTCCCTGGAATAGGTCCCAAAAAAGCAGCGTCAATTTTAGATTTTGCAGAAAAAATAATCAAGAGAATCGCAGAAGAGAACAGAAAGGGTGAGGTACAGTCTGAAACTGACGAGAAAACCCAAATAACAGATAAGTCTGACGAAGAAGATCAAGAAATTCCAGTAAATCAATTACGCGAAGTTTCTCCATCCGTAATAGAGTGTCTTCTGAAAAACGAATTTGAAACTCTGGCGGAACTTTCTGTAACAAAAAAAGAAGAATTAGTAGAAATTGAAGGCATAAACTTGGAAACTGCTGCGGTAATAATCGCGCAGGCAAAAAAGCAATTAACTGGTAATTAGGTGGCTTTTGAAACTGCAAGAAACGCAACATGCTGCAAACTAATTATAAAAATTTAAAATCGGTTTAGGAGGTTTTTTTTGGGAAAAATTCGTGTTAACAAGTTGGCGATAGAACTCAATGTCCAAAACGATCAGATCTTGGACTCCCTAAAAGATATGGGGCAAGCTGTTAAAAATTATATGAGTTCAATAGATGAAAAAACTGCCGATGAAGTCCGTGAACGATTAACCCCAAAGACCCCATCTAAAAAGGGAACTCCAAAATCCACCAAAAAATCCACCACCAAGAAAACAACTACAAAAAAGACATCCAAAAAGACCAAGTCAACTACGAATAAAAGACCCTCAGAAAAAAAAGTTCCAAAGGTTAAAGCCAAGACAGAAAAAACAACCCCAAAAAAATCTACGACTACTTTAAAGAAAGCCAAAGTCGCCAAAACTACCATAGAAGCTCCGGCGAAAGATGACGCAAAACAAGAACCAGCTAAAGTATTAAAAAAAACTGGACTCCAAATCACAAAGCATGAAGAAAAACCTGCTGAAGTGAAAACAAAACCTACTGCAACTAAAGACAAACCTGCAGTCAGTCAAAAAAAAATAGCTGAGAAAAAATCAGAGAAAAAAACTCCCGAAGAACCACTCAAACCAGAACAACTAGCTCCTGAAGTTCAAGAAGAAGCTTTTGAAATTGTTCAATTGCCAGAAAACATAATGATTCGTGATTTGGCAGACAAGTTGCGTTGTTCTCCCAACGACATAATAAAAGAACTCATGGGATTGGGTGTGATGACCACTATAAATCAAAGTCTTAGCTTTGAGGTCGCATCAAAGGTAGCCGACCAGCGCGGCTTTGAGGTTGAATTGATCAAGGACAAGTCGGCAATTGATTTTGAAGAAGAGGAAAAAGAAAACCCAAAAGACCTTTGCAACCGACCACCCATCGTAACCATCATGGGTCATGTGGACCATGGAAAAACATCTTTGCTCGATGCTATAAGGAAAACTAGTGTTACCGAAGTCGAGGCAGGTGGTATCACCCAGCATATAGGTGCCTACAGAGCAAAAATCAAGAGTCAGTTCATTACTTTTCTTGACACACCTGGTCATGAAGCATTCACAGCAATGCGTGCCCGTGGAGCACAGGTAACGGACATCGTTATTCTAGTTGTTGCCGCAGATGATGGAATAAAACCTCAAACGAAAGAGGCAATCGATCATGCTCATGCAGCCAACGTGCCCATTTTGGTTGCTATCAACAAGGTTGATAAACATGAGGCGAAGCCGGAAGAGGTGAAAAAGCAATTAGCTGAAATAGGTTTGTTACCAGAAGACTGGGGTGGGCAGACAATGTTCACAGAGGTTTCCGCAATACAAAAAACTGGAATCGAACACCTCTTAGAACTGGTTCTTCTACAGGCTGAGATCATGGAACTTAAAGCAAACCCGACTCTCCGCCCCCAAGCTATTGTCATTGAATCAAAACTCGATAAAGGACGGGGACCCGTTGCCACGGTGATAGTGCAAAAGGGAACATTGACAGTGGGACAACCTTTTGTTGTCGGACCCTATTTTGGGAAAGTACGAGCACTGATAAACGATAGCGGTAATAAAACCTCAAAAGCTACCCCAGCAATGCCGGTAGAAATTGTAGGAATGCCTGAAGTTCCTCTACCAGGAGATAAGCTTTATGTGGTTGAAGATGAACGGAAGGCAAGGCAATACAGTGAAATGAGGCTCAAAAAAAAGCGGGAAGTTCAGTTAGCCGAATCTGCCAAAGTGACCATGGAGGATCTTCACGATCAAATTACAGAAGGTAAAATCAAAACACTCAACCTTATAGTTAAAGCGGACACTCAAGGTTCGATTGCCGCAGTGCACGAGGCCTTCTCAAAGTTAGAAACCGAAGAAATTCGATTTAAAATCATTCACGATGGGGTTGGAGGAATAACCGAGTCAGATATTCTTTTATCTAGTGCATCTAACGCAATTACCATCGGGTTTAACGTACGCCCAACGGACAAAGCAGATCAATTAGCAATTCGAGAAAAAATAGATGTGCGCTTATATAGTGTGATATATGAAGCTATTGAAGATATGAAAAAAGCACTGGAGGGCCTACTAGCACCAAAATTCAAAGAATTAGTTATCGGCCGAGCTGATGTAAGAGAAGTGTTCAACCTCCCAAAAATAGGATCGATCGCTGGATGTCACGTGTCGCAAGGAAAAATGGAACGTAATCTTGAGGCTAGACTCATCCGTGATAGCGTAGTGGTTTATCAAGGGAGAATTCTTTCGATCAGACGCTTTAAAGAAGATGTGAAAGAGGTACAACAAGGTTACGAGTGCGGACTTTCTTTAGAGAACTTTCAAGATATAAAACAAGGAGATGTGGTAGAACCTTACATACTAGAAGAGATCAAAGTTTAGTATAACGAGATGCACTAACACAACTTTTTCACTGACACAGTTAAAAGTTTAAAATATTGAACGGTGTTATTCAGGGTTTCATGAAGCCATGCGGTTTAAACGATCAGAAAGAGTTCAGGAATTACTCTTAAAAGAAATTTCGGCTCTCATTCAAAGGGGCTTAAAAGACCCACGGATCGGTTTTGCTACAGTAACAACGGTAGATTTGACTAACAACTTAAAACACGCGAAAGTTTATATCAGTGTATTGGGAACAGAATCAGAGCAACGCGAAACTATTACAGGCCTGACCAATGCATCTGGATTTATCAGAGGCTCTTTAGGAAAAAACCTCAATCTTCGATATATTCCTGTATTGGAATTCATTCTTGATGAAACAGCGAAACGCGTCGCTAAAATAAATACAATTATTAATGAGCTACACTCAGAATAACGTTGTTAATCTTTTCAAACCATCCGGGCCAACGTCTTTTGACATGGTTTGGTCTGTTAGAAAAATTCTTGGCGTCAAAAAAGCTGGACATATCGGAACTTTAGACCCTATAGCCGATGGAGTGCTTCCCATATGCCTCAATCGGTCCACACGAATTATTCAATTTTTATCGTCCCTTCAGAAAACTTATCGAGCAACCCTTGAACTAGGTTCAGAAACAGATACTCAAGACGCTACCGGACGAGTAATATCTACCAATGACCCATCTCTGATCAATGAAGCTAAAATGAAACAGGTTTTTCAAACGTTTGTAGGAGAACAAGATCAGGTTCCTCCAATGTATTCAGCGAAAAAGAAAAATGGAATTCCTCTTTACAAATTAGCCAGAAATGGTATTAATATCCACAGAGATCCTGTCAAAATAGTAGTATATTCAATAGACTTTATAAAGAAGGAGAGGAATCAGGTTATATTTGAGGTGCGTTGTTCTTCAGGAACTTATATTCGTACCCTGTCGCATGATATTGGTAAAAAACTGGGTTGTTGTGCTCATATGGTTCGGTTGACTCGAACCAAGGTTGGATTATTTAGTATGGGAAGTACAATGACTCTGGAAGAATTAAAAACTGCACATAAAGAAGGTAGTTTATCTAGGAAGCTTTTGCACTTAGAAGAAGTCCTCAACTTTCTCCCGACGGTTCGTGTAAAAGAGGAATACCTAAAGTCTATTTCACACGGCGTAGCACTTTCAAAATGTTTTTTGGAAGCCCTTCCCGACCGGTTTGAACCTGGCCATTATTTTCGGGTTTTAGGAAGCAACGACAAGATACTAGCTGTTGTTGAGCCTGTGGTAGACCAAGATAAGCTATCTGAGCTATCCGCAGAAGATGTTGTATTTAAAGCAAAACGAGTACTATGTTGAACTTTTTTACTAGAGAAGTGATTGAAATGTTTTCGCAGTGGAATAACAAAGGGGTTCCAACCTAGTTCCATCAAGCCAAGTTCCACTACGAAAACATTTGTCAATCATTCTCTTAAATTTAACCTGTTAAAAGGACGCGCTTAATGGCATTCACTAAGGAAACGAAAACAACCATCATTTCCGATTATAAATTGCACGACAATGATACTGGTTCATCAGAGGTACAAATAGCACTTTTGACTAATCGACTAAGTTATCTTAACGATCACTTCAAATCCCACAATAAAGATCAACATTCTAGACAAGGACTGTTAAAAATCGTAAGTCGACGACGAAGGTTGCTAGATCACCTCAAAAAAGAAGATATCAACCGATATCAGGAAATTATTTCACGTCTAAATATTAGACGTTAATCAACATTTGGAGATTATTGAATGGAAAGAGTAGAAATTGAACTAGACGGAAGAACTATATCTTTAGAAGCAGGCGACCTAGCCCGGCAAGCCGGTGGCTCTGTTGTGATAAGACAAGGCGACACAATGGTTCTGGTTGCAGCAACAATGGCACCAAAACCCAGAGAGGGAATAGATTTTTTTCCCCTTACTGTGGACTACAGGGAAAAAACCTATGCTGCTGGAAAAATTCCAGGCGGATACTTAAAAAGAGAAGCTCGACCTAGTGACTACGAAACACTTACCTGTAGATTGATTGATAGACCGCTCCGCCCACTTTTCCCAGACGGATTTCGCAATGAAACACAAGTCGTTTGTTTTGTCGTTTCTCACGACCAAATTAACCCTGCTGATGTTATTGCTCTGACAGGTGCTTCTGCTGCCTTGATGATTTCAGATATTCCTTTTGATAACCCAATTGCGGGGGCACGCATTGGTAGAGTTGAGGGTAATTTCGTATTCAACCCTACCCACGAGGAAAGCGAAAAAAGCGATATCCAACTCCTCATGGCTGGAACTGCAGATGGGATTGTCATGGTCGAAGCGGGGGCTAAGGAAGCAAATGAAGAGGAGATGATGAGCGCTCTAGAGTTTGGGCATGAGCGCATTAAAAAGCTAATCGATCTTCAAGTTCAGCTCAAAGAACGCATTAATAAAGAAAAAGCTACTGTTGTACAAGAAGAAATTGACACCGCTCTGGTAGAGCGAATCAACAGCATAGCCTGCCCGAAACTTGAACAAGCTATGGAAATTACAGGTAAGCAGGAAAGGACTAATGCTGTTAGCCAAATTAAAACTAACTTAGAAGCTGAAATCAATCCTGAAGGAGAAGACGGCCTAAAGGCTATTCTTGGCAATGTGTTTCATGATGCTGAGAAAAATGTAGTGCGTAAAATGATTTTAGAAAAGAAAAAACGTGTTGATGGAAGAAACCTTAATGAAGTTCGTCCTATAAGCATTAAAACGGGTTACCTCCCGCGTGTTCATGGATCATCCGTTTTTACTCGTGGAGAAACTCAAGCTTTAGTAAGCGCAACATTGGGTACCAACTCAGATGAACAACGACTAGATACTCTCGAACTTAAAGGGACCAAACATTTTTATCTACACTACAATTTTCCAGCATTTTGTACAGGTGAAACCAAGTTCATTGGCGGTCCTGGACGAAGAGAAATTGGTCATGGAATGCTAGCTGAAAGAGCTTTAGAACCCGTTCTTCCAGATAGAGAGAAGTTCCCATATACCATTCGGATCGTTTCAGACATTTTGGAGTCCAACGGATCATCATCCATGGCCTCAGTATGTGGCGGTGCTCTAGCACTCATGGATGCTGGAGTCCCTATCTCAAACCCAGTTGCCGGAATCGCTATGGGTCTCATTAAAGAAGGAGACCAGGTCGCTATTTTGTCAGATATTTTGGGATCAGAAGATCATCTTGGTGATATGGACTTCAAAGTTGCAGGTACAAAAGATGGGATTACTGCCCTACAAATGGATATTAAGATTGCCGGATTAGATAAGAGCATAATGGAACAGGCCATGCAACAGGCAAAAGAAGGCCGCCTTCATATTTTGGGAGAAATGAATAAATCCCTAGATGCGCCTCGGTCAAACTTGTCAAAACATGCTCCGAGAATCATTACCATGAAAGTGCCCACAGATAAAATTCGCGATATCATTGGTCCTGGTGGCAAAGTTATTCGTGGAATAATCGACCAATGTGGGGTTAGCGTGGATATCGACGACAGTGGCCTAGTCTCTATCGCTTCAGCAGATCAGGCAGCTGCAGATAAAGCCATCGAATATATCGAGAATCTAATTCAAGAAGCAAAAATCGGCACTATTTATCTTGGTAAAGTTAAAAAAATTGTCGATTTTGGAGCTTTTGTAGAAATATTTCCGGGAACAGATGGCCTTGTCCACATTTCTCAGATTTGCGATAGACGCATCCAAAGTGTTTCTGACGAAATACAAGAAGGAGATGAAATTAAAGTGAAAGTTATCGATGTAGATCAACAAGGAAAAATCAAACTTAGTCGAAAAGAAGCGTTGAAAGAAGCTGCTGCCGAAGATAAAGGGTAAAGTCGATAAGTTTTCTACTACTATGAAAGGTCGATGAGCTAATGCTCATCGACCTTTTTTTGCTAGAGAGGAATATCCCAGTTTTTTAACTCATCCATCGCCTTATAGCTGGTTAGATCAAAGTGAATGGGTGTAATAGAAATATAGTTGTTCGACACTTGAAAACAGTCCGCTTCATCATCAACCTCATCAACACGCATTTCACCCGCATACCAGTAATAAGTGTTTTTTCTAGGATCTACTCGCTTGTCAAATGTTTCAATGACGCGAGACTTTCCTTGCCTGGTAATAGATACCCCTTTAATTTCTGAATAAGGCACTGCAGGTATATTCACATTAAGTGACACACCATCTGGCAAACCATTTTTTAAAACAATTTTTGCCAGTCTGGCACCAAATTTGGCTGAAAACTCAAAGTCAGAATTATCAAACGAATTAAGGGAAACTGCAATGGCGGGAATCCCTTCAATGGTAGCCTCAGTTGCGGCAGACACCGTTCCCGAATAAATGGCACATGTTCCCAAGTTCCCACCTTGATTGACACCTGAAACCACCATTTCTGGAGGTTGCTCAAAAAGTACTGTCGTCGCAAGTTTTATGCAGTCTGCTGGGGTTCCATTTATGGCATAGCCAATAAACTCATTATCTTCTTCTATTTTACGTACTTTAAGCGGTTGGGTTAAAGTAATTGCGTGCCCCATTGCACTTTGTTCTGTTTCAGGGGCAACAATCACTACTTCAGAGAATTTGGCCAACTCTTTATAAATTGCACGAATTCCGGCAGCTCGGAAACCATCGTCGTTACATAAAACAATCATAAAAAAATACCCACGAGCGTTATACCACCCGTGGGTTTTAGTAAGTTAAACTAGGCAGACTAAATACTTCCTAGAGCTTCAGCTTGATACACTAAGTTAATTATGCTTATTAAAATACTCCTGTGATCCTTTAGGGTCAGGTTTCATTCCATCTGCTCCAGCACTCCAGTTAGCAGGACAAACCTCGCCATTTTTTTCATGGTATTGCAAAGCATCGACCATACGTAAAGCTTCATCTACATTACGTCCAAGAGGTAAGTTATTTATTAGTTGGTGTTGTACCACACCCTCTCTATCAATCAAGAATAACCCACGAAATGCGATCCCCATATCTGCTAATACATCATAATCTTTGCTAATCTGCTTATTTAGGTCAGCAACCAGGGGATACTTTATCTCTCCTAATCCGCCTACCTTACGGTCAGTATTCCTCCAAGCCAAATGAGAAAAGTGACTGTCAACCGAAACACCAAGCACCTGAGTATTTCTTTTTTCAAACTCTGCATTCTTTTCACTAAACGCAATAATTTCTGTGGGACAAACAAATGTAAAGTCTAATGGATAGAAAAAAAGTACTACATATTTCCCCTTATAGCCGGATAGCTCGAGTTGTTCAAATGAACCATCAGGCATGACAGCCTGAGCACCAAAGTCAGGTGCAGGTTTAGAAACTAATGTTGCCATTTTATTCTCCTAAATTTCGAAAAAAATATTGTTATTTTAAGAGGATTAATGTACCACAAAAAACAGAACCGGTTGAAAGTATGACAAAGATTAATTACATCCTTAAAACGATCAAATCTTTGTATATTTGTAAGTCTTACAGTTTCTTATCGCAATCCAACGTCCCTTGACAACCAGTAAACCCTTTATTTACAATATTTTTAGATATAATATGAAGCAAGGGTTTTGAGTAAACCAATAGTTTCAACCAATCCTACAAGCCAATGATTATATAATGAACATTCTATTCCTAGGCTCGGGAACCTCCACCGGGGTCCCTTCATTGTGTTGTGACTGTAGTGTCTGTCTGTCCGATAATATTAAAAATAAACGCTTGCGGTCCTCAATACTCGTTCGCAATAACGGAAATCATATTCTAATCGACACTTCAACAGACCTGAGGCAACAATGCCTTACTAATAACATCACCCATATCAACCATGTTTTATATACTCATCACCACGCCGACCATTTACATGGCATAGATGAGTTAAGAAGCTTTAATCACTTCAATAAAGTTATAATTCCATGCTATGGCAACAAAGATACTATCCATCAAATAAAAAAGAATTTTAATTATATTTTTGATAAGACAACTCAGGTTGGTGGTGGACTACCTAAGCTAACCTTAAATGTAGTGGATAATGAATGCTTTAGTCTAGGTGGCGTCTCAATTACTCCATTAGATATTATTCATGGGGAAATGCATATATTGGGTTACAAACTTAATCGATGTGCTTATATAACTGACTGCAGTGAAATCCCACGCGAATCAAAAAAACAACTGCAAAACCTTGACACTTTAATTCTTAATGCCCTGGGATTTGATCCCCATCCAACTCACTTTTCATTAAGTCAAGCTCTGACTACAATAGAAGAACTCAAACCCAAACGCACCATTCTATCTCATATTAACCATAAGTTTGACCATAGCAAAATCTCACTAGAGTTACCCAGGGGGGTTGAGTTAGCTTACGATGGGATGGCCGTAGAATGCTAAAATATTTGTGGTTTTAATCAAAGTCAATATCGCGCAGTGGAATATCTTTTGACTTGTCAGCATGCTTCTGCGCTTCTTTAAATTTCTCTTCTAGGATGCGACTTCTATCTTTTTGCACTTCGCTTCGCTTGTTAAATAAAGATTCTTGTTCTTTTTTATGCGCATCATGCTCCTTTACCATATCAGCCAAAGAAGGTATGACTTTGGCCTTCTTCTCCTCCCAGATAATCTCACCTGTTTTTTTATCAACCTGTAACCTGGTTTCGCAGCAAGGGCAAATAACTTCCATTCTTCCAGAACTCATAAGCCATTACACCTTTCCAAAAAAAAATATTTTTAGTCTAATAAATTCATCTATTATTATAGCAAATCTACCTACTTCTCAGTAAGAAGTCCATAACGTCACTAATTACTCAACTATAAATACAGCAAAAAAAAATGCCTAAATCAAAAGGTTACTTTATTACAGGAACAGACACCAGTGTAGGAAAAACAGTTGTCACAGCTTGCCTTCTGGCACTTAATCGCCAGCGTGGATTAGACACGGGCTTTATGAAACCTATTGAAACAGGGGTCAATCAGGAGTGCAGTTCAGAAGAAAATTCGGATGCAAAGTTTCTTCTTACAGTCTCAGGAAATAAAGATTCTATTGAGGAGGTATCTCCTATCCGTTTGAAACCCACCGCCTCCCCTTTACAGGCCACAAGAATTACCGGTCAAACTATAGATATTAGCCTTATTCTTGAAAACTTTCGCAGGCTGCAAACTAAACATGATCGAATGCTTGTTGAGGGTATTGGTGGACTTCTAGTTCCGTTGACAACCAATTACTCAGTCTCTGACCTTATTAAAGATATGAGTTTACCTCTCATCATAGTAAGCCGATTCTCACTAGGGACTATCAACCATACTCTTTTAACTGTGAAAGCAGCGCAAGAAACTGGAGTTAAAATCGCAGGAATAATTTTGAACCATTCTGAAGATAGGCCTCTCAACGAAATTGAACTCGGGCAGGCTTCCCTCATTCAGGAGCTTTCTAATGTGCCTATACTAGGGGAGTGCCCATTCATAGATTCAATTTCTGCGGAGCAATTCGATAGCAAACTGCAAAAAAAAATTGAAGGTTGGAAAGTTTAACAGGAAACACTCAAATAAAATATTTTAGCGAAATCAACTATCAGAACCTGAAACAAATTGATAACCCTTCTCCCTCACGGTAAGAATATGAACTGGTTTTTGAGGCCTCTTCTCGAAGTATTTTCTCAGACGGGAGATAAAGTTATCGACAGTTCGTGTTTCGGTTTGAGGGTCGTACCCCCAAACCTTTTCTAATAATTCTTCACGACTAACAATATCGTCTTTTTTCTCTACCAAAAGTTTCATAACAAGAGCTTCCTTGGTGGTTAAGTAAAACTCACCGTCAACACCTTTGACTTTAC
>JAPYPK010000075.1 GCA_029937655.1 Nitrospinaceae bacterium | reverse complement strand
GGACATAACTTCACCAAGGCAGATAGCGCCACCGTACATCAGAATAATACTCCAGTTGACGTGCTCTTCAACCATCTTCCAATTAATAAGGTTTAGCACAAATAACAAAACAATAGCGATCAAAGCAATATTAGCAATGCCTATATCTTCGCTAAAACAAAACCAAGCCATAAGTGTCAAAATCATCACACTCGCGATCCCTTTTTCTTTTATGGTAACCGCTCCCATTGATTTTAATTTTTTCTGTAATATCTGGTGTACGGGCTCTATATCCGTAATCTCTGGTGAGAAAAATAGTTTAAGGACAACCCAACCACAGATAAAAAGTATAAAAACCAATGGAAAGCTCAACTTTGTGTATTCGAGAATTCCAATGCTCGCATTGTGGGTAGTTTTTTCAAGAATCTCCACACCAAGCAGAACACGCCCACCACCAAATACTGTTGCTGTGCCTCCGATAATACATCCCCAGGCCAGCGCAAAAAACATACCCTTCCCGAAAACCGAATCTTCTTTTTTCAGGCCAAGCGTGTTCACAATTTCTGAGACAATAGGAAACATCATAGCTGCCACAGCATGCTCAGACATGAAACAAGAACTAAAGGCACTTAAAAAATAAATCGCCATTAACAAACGCGATGGGTTCGCACCCCAATTATCTATCACCCATATCGAAAGACGTGCACTCAGACCGCAGGCAATCATTGCAGCAGACAAAATAAATACCCCTAGAATAAAAAATACTGCTTTATTGCCAAAAAAGGAATACACGTCTGAAGCGTTCATAATCCCCATCATCGGAATCGTGGCGATTGCAAGCAGACTGGTAATCGAAAGTGGAATTAGGTTAGTTGTCCACAAACTGACACAAAGGAAAAACACGCATAAAACTTTATAGCCTTCGCGTGATAAATCCACTGGCCCTTCTAATGAAATTAAAAAGAAAAATACTGCAAAAAAAAGCGCGAGCAAAATTTCTCTGCGCAAACGGTCAAGGATCACCAATACTATGGGACGTCGATCGACTATTATATCGGGAGTACTTTCAGTTGCTTTCATCCGGTCCTAATAAGTGCCAGTTAAGGGAAGGGTGCAATGTGGTCAGGCAAGATCAAAACCACCTAAACGCCTAACTCACAATAAATTAATTATCTGAAGGTTGCAACCAGTCCTATAAGTAATAACGAGAAGATCCATTATACTTACGATTGAAATTAAAAACCTGAATAGACAACTATCGTTTATAAGTAAATGATGAGCGTGTCTGAAAAGAAAAACTTTTCTTTAATCGTTGGGGATAAAAAAATTGGCGGCTGGTTCAAGACAGGCGAAAAAACTTACACAGGTACCTGAGATGGTATTTGATTCTTCCTGGCTACTTGGTCGGAGTCTACCTGGTCGATCACCCACAAATCACAGGATCCGCAAGTATCCCGATAGTTTTTTCGGAAATGATTAAACTTTTCATTTTGCCAGATAGTTTGCAAGTCTCCATCAAGCAGGTTACCCATTTTCACCTCTGGCAAAAGGCAACAAGGAGTAACGCTACCCTCTCGGCTCACATAGGCATAGTCGAATGTTTTAAGACAGTATTTCCCAGACTGGTGAAGCTTTTTTCTTAGAAGACGGTAAAAAAACCGAACCATTCTTGTACCAACTGCATACTGTAACCAATCAAGGCGAATCCCGCACTCGTTGGCTATGTGATCCGCTTCATAAAAAATTCGCTCCTCTTCCATCGGACTAGGTCGTTTTAACTCAGGTGAATATTTACGATCAATACGGCCTACGTTTATCGCGTCAACTCCTATACGCGCTCCAAACCTTATAACATTATACAAATCTTTCTCACACCCTTCATGGAGAGTAGCTTGAAGGCGAATTGATGGTCTTCCGACTTCTCGAAGTCTCGCTATCTTTTTTATATTTTCGTATACCTTGTTGCTGGTATGCCCATTGGAAACGCTATTATCCTCAACTCCATCTATGGAAAAAGTGATCTCATCTAGCCCAGAATTTAAAATCTCTTTCGCAATCGATTCTTTTGAAAAAAGTCCGTTAGAGGTTATCATTACTCGATGCCCACGTTCTTTACAGTAGGCAATCATGTCAAAAATACGTGGGTGTAGAAACGGTTCCCCCCAACCGGTTAGCGTGATATTTTCTCGTTCCTTTAATTTATCAGCTACAGTCACGAATTTATCCCAGTCCATATGCTCCAATTCAATATCAAGAACTTCTCGTGGGCACATTGGACAATCCATATTGCACCTATTAGTGATTTCGATTTGCACTTGCCGAGGCTTTAAAGGCAATATGTAGAATAATCTATGAAGTGTGTCTAGGATCAACGTCAACATATTCTTAGGTAGGGCCAGAAAATTACTCCAGCAATCATCGTTTTCTGCAAATAATATATATCTTTTGACTAAGGCCGTAAAATTAAATAGTATTCTCACTGCTTTTCGGTTTATCCTTAGGAAAACTATAGTCTGAACCGGGTTTCCCGCAAGACTTTAAAAAAACTTGAAATCCCGAAAGCACGAAGGTCCTGGATATTTTTCCAAGTTCCCTTCCAATACGCTTAATATAAAAGGAAAGTACTTAAATGGGTCTAACAATTACTGAAAAAATTCTAGCCGCTCACGCTGGCAAAGACAAAGTTACACCAGGGGAAACGATCTGGGTAGATGTCGATGTTTTGATGACGCATGACGTGTGCGGACCAGGCACCATCAGTATATTCAAAGAACAGTTTGGGGAAAATGCAAAAGTGTTTGACCGAGAAAAAGTCGTTATCATTCCTGATCACTATATTTTCACCTCAGATAAACATGCCAACCGCAATATAGATATTCTAAGAAAATTCGTTTCGGAGCAAAACCTACCTTATTACTACGATGTAGGAACAGAAAATTACAAAGGCGTTTGTCATTTGGCATTAGCCCAAGAAGGGCACAACCGACCCGGTGAAGTCCTATTTGGAACCGACTCCCATACCTGCACATCTGGGGCGTTTGGGATGTTTTCCACCGGCATAGGCAACACGGACGCAGCCTTCATTCTCGGCACAGGGAAATTGTGGGTTAAAGTGCCTGAAAGTATGCAATTTGAATTTACCGGTAAATTCCCAGATTACATAATGGCTAAGGATATCATCTTGCAAGTCATCGGTGATATAGGTGTCGATGGAGCAACATACCGCACAATGGAGTGGACAGGCAACGCAATCATGAACTTCTCTATGGAAGAACGCATGACGCTGTGTAATATGGCTATTGAAGGTGGAGGGAAAAATGCTGTAATTGAAGCTGATGAAGTAACCCTCAAGTATGTTAAGGAACGAACCAACAAGCCCTACAATATTTATCGCTCGGACCATGATGCGAACTACTATTTCAAGAAGACTTATGACGCTTCAACTATGGAGCCAATTGTTGCCAAGCCTCACTCACCTGACAACAAGGCACTAGTTAGAGAATGTAGCGATGTAAAAATAGATCGCTCCTATATTGGCTCTTGTACGGGAGGCAAGTATACCGATTTTCTTGCAGCGGCAAATATTCTCAATGGAAAAAAAGTCGCGGTTAACACATTTATTGTTCCAGCAACGACTGAAGTATATAAAGACCTAGAAAGTAAAACGTTGGGTGGTAAAACCTTGTTAAATATTTTCAAGGACGCCGGATGCGAGATTGGTGATGCATCATGTGCTGCATGCCTAGGTGGCCCTAAAGACACGTTTGGGAGAACTCATGGAACAGAGGTTGTAGTCTCCACAACAAACCGAAACTTTCCTGGTAGAATGGGGTCTAAGCAATCTGAAGTCTACCTCGCTTCACCCTACACAGCTGCCGCATCTGCTTTGACAGGGCGTATCACAGATCCACGTGAGATGCTAAACTAAAAACAACTTGAGATAGGCAAAAAGTATGGAACAAGTTATTGCAGGAAGGGCCTATGTGTTAGGCAATAATATAGATACCGATCAAATCATACCTGCCGAACATCTGGTATATAGCTTAAGTGATCCCGAAGAGAAAAAAAATTACGGAAAGTTTGCCTTGTCAGGTGTACCTAAAGATGGCGCTGGACTGCCCGAAGGAAACAAACTGTTCGTGGAGGAAGGAAAATTTGAATCAGAATACACTATCATCATCGGTGGAAAAAATTTTGGTTGTGGCTCTTCGCGAGAACATGCACCAGCCTGTCTTAAAATAGCCGGCATTCAAGCTATCATCGCTACGTCTTACGCGCGCATTTTTTATCGCAACTCCGTAGATGGTGGATTTTTTATCCCCTTTGAATCTTTAGGTGAACTCGTTAACAATATTCGCACCGGGGACAATTTAACGATCAATGTAGAAACTGGAACTCTGACCAACAACTCCTCCAATCAAACTTTCAAACTCCAGCCTCTTGGTGAGGTTGCTAAGATTGTGAAAGCTGGAAATATTTTTGAATATGCACGCAAAGTGGGAATGATCTAATAAGGAGCGCAGTACCATGAAACAATTTTTAAAAATTCTAATTCCAATTGCAGTAATCGTATTCTTAACGCAACCGGGTTTCGGATACGGGCCAAAAGGCTATGAGCCAAGCAAACATCAAAAAAACCACAAAGGCAAAAATGGGGGAGGAAAGGGGCATCATGGTTACGGGCGTCCCAAGGGACCACCCGCAGATATTCCGGCTCATATCAAGGAACGAATGAGCCCTGATGGCAAAGGTATTAACCTTAACGGGTCGCAAATAGGAGTCAAGGGAATCTCTATAATGGCTGAAACACCCGCACTTAAAAACGTTGTCAGCATGGCCTTAAAAAGTAATAAGCTAGGTGATGAAGGTATCCGTATTATCACCCAATCAAGTACCTTCAAGCACTTAGAGTTTCTCTCCCTATGGGATAATGAAATTTCACCCGCAGGAATAAAAATGTTAGCACGTGGAGCAAATTTCAATAACCTGAAAGAACTCAATCTCATGCAAAATAATCTTGGGGATGAAGGGATAGTTCTACTCGTTGACTCAAGTAATTTATTTCATTTAACTTCACTAGATTTAAGCGTCAATAAAATTGGTGACAAAGGAGCTATAGCTATTGCCACTTCACCTTATCTATCCAACCTAAAAAAACTCGACCTATTCAATAATCAGATCACCATCAAAGGCCTCAAATCTATACTTCAATCTAGTACACTTGTCAGCCTTCAAGAGATTGATTTCGTAAAAAATAATATAGACGACGAATCAGCCGCGAAGTTATGGAAATCTCACATGAATTCTTGCCGTGCCCTAAAAAAAACTGACCACCCTTATAAAAAGAAACTTCCACTTTGCGGAAACTAGAAACCTTGTGAGCCTTTTTACTTGATTAACGGTTGAATTATCTATTCCAACGGCGCTCATTATACCTATCAATGCGTTCTCGAACGCTTTGGGTTCCCCGCATGAAAATATCGAGCATATCTTTGAGTGCTTCCTTCTCTTCCTCTGGATTCTCAGCTTCTTTAAAGTTATTGGCTTCCTCTGCCAAATCTTTTAAAAGGATATTCAGTTCCTCATTAAATGCCATAATCTAATCACCTCTTTTTTTATTTGCATATAAAAAACCGCCTACCTGAGTAATGACAGATAGGCGGCAAGGAAAACTGCAAGGATACTGCCAACCATTTAGATACAACTCACCTCTCAAACGGTTTAAAAAAAAACACCCTCAGTAAAACGTATTAAATAGAATTTAACTATATGAAATATTTTAAAAAATTAGAATCTGCTCAGGATATTTCTTTATTTTTTTTTGACATCAAGGAGTGCTTGGTATCATATTCAGCATTTGTGAGGACAACTTGTTTAGCCAACCCTTTTTTCTGATTAATGACTATGGGAGCAACCAGATTGGCCGTCATTTCAGTATGCACCTTAGGTATAGTGACGATGACTCGAACTACGACCGATTCCATTGACTCAATTCCCAGTTGAGTCTGTTCGCTGTCACTTAAAACCATTTTATATTCAGGTATAAATAAAAATGGGTCCGTCACAATAAAGGCCAACTCTCGACTTGTCAGTGACTGCAACCACTCCATAGGACTTTCAATAGTGGGGTCAAGAGGAAGAAGGGCAAACTCTTTTTCCTGATCAAATCCATACAAAGCATCGGGAAAAACTAGAATATCCTGATCTTGTATTTCGAGTGAGCCAAAGCGGGCGGTTTCGTATTTCATTTTTTTAAATTATCAGAAATAAAATCGGTAATTTTTCCTGGGTCAAACCCAGCAGGAGTAGAGGAGGCTATTTTATTTTCCTCTTGAATTTTAAGGAATACCTCTTCGCGGTAAACCTTGGTAGTTTTGGGAGCATCTATTCCTAACCGAATATTCTTGCCCTTTACTTCTATAACGGTAATTTTAACATCATCATTAATTTGAATGCTTTCACCGACTTTTCTCGTAAGAACTAGCATGGGCGGATTCCATTCCTCAGATTGAAGTAACAATACTTCTTAACTCACTCTCACTTTAGTGCCGAGCAAATTATAACAAAATAAAAAAATAACGGCTGGTTTTGTTGCTAGTCTCTTGACTGCACAACTAAAGCAAACGGGATATTCATTGACTCTATTTGGTGATTATGATA
>JAPYPK010000074.1 GCA_029937655.1 Nitrospinaceae bacterium | reverse complement strand
GTATTTGGGATGGTTTTACTGAGGGCATATTTATCGCACACGCTTAAGACTACTCTTATTGAAATCTTTACTTCTAAGACCGTTTTGGAATTTATAATTCTTCCAGGTAATTAGGGTGCTTTTTCCTGTTTGGTGATTTTCCATGTACGTGGTTCCCGGATACCAGTATTTTCCTAGGTATTGTTTAAAATTAGACTGAGTCAATGTTTTTAGCGGTGAATCTTTTCTGTCATGAAATTTAATTTGAAGGATTTTATAATCTTTCTGATCAAGCCATACAACCTGCCGTGTGTATCCTGAGTTTTTATAAGTCGGGTATCGCTCGAAGACAAAGCACTTTTCACCTTGGTATTCTTCATCACGAATCCATTTATAGGTATATTTTTCTACTTCCTGACTCGTAATATCTTCGAAAGCAAATTCGCTACCCATAAACGAACCCGATTTATTGGCGGAACTGATTCGCTTGACACGTTTTAAGGCTGGTAAATAAAGCCATTGGTCGTCAGTGCCGGTTTTATGAGTAAAATTGAGGAGCGCGGTTCCTTTCACATCGCGAGGCCGGTCAAAAATTGAAAGCGATTTATCACCATCATTTTCGACTTCCAGAGTTTTATTTCTGATATTCCGCGAACTTTCCTCTCCTTGGCGGTTTTTCAACACCATCACCATGCTAGCAGTAAAATCCTGAAATCCATTATCTCGCTTGTCATCTTCTTGGGCAATGGCGAGTCCTTTTTCTTCTGGTGTCTCCGCAGTTGCTAGGCTGACGTTGAAAAAAACAGCTATGAATAAAAAATATAAAAAGTTTTTCATTTAAGAATCTCTCTTTTATGGATGACTTTTATTTTCTGTGATTGGGTTGCTAAGTTTCATTATCAGAGTTGGAAGAAACAGAAAATCTGCCAACAGAGCAAAGATTATAGAAATGGTAGTCATAAATCCTAGTTGAACATTCATGCGAAACCCTGAGAAAGTCATCACTAGAAAACCACACACCAAAATTAATGATGTCAGAAATAATGCAGGTCCCACCGTATGGAATGAATAGCGTATTGACTCTTCTGTTGTCTTGCCAAGTTCTACCCGAGCTCTACGAAATTTGCTTAAAAAATGCACAGTATCATCCACAATGATACCAAGGGCTACTGGAGCTACAACTGAAACTGCCAATCCAATTTCTCCTACCACCCATCCCCATAGGCCAAAAGTCATAAACATCGGAACCAGATTTGGGACAGTACTGATTAACCCAAGTTTAAAACTGCGTAGTACCGCTATAAGAATAACGGAAATTAGAAGCAAGGCCAGGGTATTACCAACCATCATGCTATCAATATTTCTCTTGGCTATGTGCGAGAACATAATTAGAGGACTCGCCCCGTGTGAAGCCATTTCTGGAGGTGCATTTTCTCTTAACCACTTTTGCGCCCTTTTTTCCAAAGCAAGAGCATGCTGTGTTGACACACTTTCAAGAATGGCGGTGAATCGGGTTGACGATTTATCTATATTAATTTGGTTGTTCAGGTCTAAGCCAAAGGGCAGAGATAATTCATACAACAACAAATACTGAGCCGACAGGTCTCGTTCTTCAGGCAGACGATAATAAGCCTCATCGTCACCATGCATATTCTTGTTCAACCGCTTCATGGTATCGGTCAACGTGCCGACATACATAACACCCGGTTGTTTCCTGTACCATTGTGCAAACTCATCTACTTTTTTGAGATACGCGGGATTGCTGACCCCTCCTGATTCACCTGCGTTTAATGAGTATTCAATCGACTCGAATCCCGTTAGGTGTTCTATGACGTAATCGTTGTCACCACGGAACTGATATCGGGTATCGAAGTATTCGTTAAATTTTTCATCGATCTGAATTTGAGGAATTTTTGCTGAGAGAACGGTGATGATTATCATCATGCCCCAGAAAAGGCTATTCCGGTTATTAATCACCCAGCCACTCAATTTGTCAATTAGGCCATTATTTGAAGAGGAAACAACCTTCACACGGAGAGGTAAAACTGCCATTATTGCTGGCAAGAAAAATACGGAGTAAATGTAGGCTGACATCACACCCATTGCGACAATGTTTCCTAGGTCGCGGAAGGGTGGCGAATCACTAAAATTTAGACTGAGAAAGCCAATGGCGGTTGTGACGCTGGTTATAAAAACTGGTTGGTGATTCACACGTAACGACTCTCGTATTGCCTCGTATTTTGGTTTTCCATGCCGCATTTCATAAAACAGGGTTACCAGAATATGAATACTATCTGCTACCGCAAGGGTGAGAATAATCGTAGGTGCATTAGCTGAAATTGGAGTCAATAAAATTCCCGACCAGCCTGCGAGACCCATACCGGTTAGAATAGAAAACCCCATGATCAGAGTAGTGGTTAAAGTCCCCCAAAATGTTCGTAGGCTGAAAGCTATAATAAACAGAACAATCCCGTACATAACCGGAACGAGTAACTTCATATCCCCTTCACCAGCCTCGTTGAAAGCGTTGTCCATTAACAAAACGCCAGTCAAGTAAATATTAATTTTTGGATATTTTTTCTGGAATCGGTCTCGTATATCACGGGCAAATGCAACCACCTCCGGTGTTTCGGTAATGGTCTTTTGCGGGCGGTTAATTGTGACGTTGATACCAGTGATATTTGATTTGTGAGTTATCAGTCGGTTTAGCAGGAGCGGCTCAGCAAGAGCAATTCTCTGAACCTTTTCCAACTGCTCGTCGGTGAATGATCCCGCGTTTTCTACCAGATCCTGAACAACCAGGTCATCTCCATCAGCCCATGTATATTGAAAGTTGGTTACGGAGTCGACTCTAATTGAGAAGGGAATTTTCCACGATGCCTGAGTGATTTCTTCTATGACTGCCAACGTCTCACGTGAAAAAACATTGCCATCTTTGGGTTCCACAGCAAACATTATGTTGTCGTTTTTGGTATAGGTATTCTGTAATGTTTCAAAGGCGACAAGCTGTGGATTATCCTTACTAAAAAAAACCCGATAGTCTGTAGAAAAACCGAGGAAACGCCCCCCAGATGCTGCAGCAAATACAAGTACAATTGTAAATAGGATGATCCACCAACGAAAGCGAATCACCCAACCTCCAAATTCTTTTTTAAAATCTGTGTTCATAGTTTTGTGTGAGTACCATCACAAAAAGGGAGTTTGCTGGATTGGCCGCAGTCACAAATAGCCATTCTTTTAGCTTCACTGACTTCAAACTCTTTAGGTATTTTGTCTGTATCAAGTTTTTCATGAGAGCCATCACAGTAAGGTTTTTTAGAAGATTCCCCACAAACACAGTAAAATTTCTTTCCTGGGGTTTCGTCGACAATGTTAGGGTTATTTTCGTAAGGCATATTCTTTACTCCTTAAATTCTCAGGTGATTTTATAGTTAAGATTTTTTTAACTTTTTCGTTTAAAAAGTTTCCCTATTTCAGGCCTCTAATTAATGTATTGACTACGCCCTCTGCCTCCCTCCTTAATTCTTCCAATTTGAAAGCATCCATATATCTTGGGGAGAAAAATTTTATCAAAGCGGCCTGAATCCATTTTGATGTTTCTTGTACATCTGGGATATTGAAGTCCCTGGAGCTATTTCCTTGCAAAAGGATTTCCGATATTAGTAACTTTTCCTGTTCCATATATTTCTGGACAATAGCCCAACGTTCACGGGAAATAAAATCTACTAATTCCATCAGTGCAGGCTGTTCTGAAAAGTGATAATGCATGTAGTTGAGCACTTCCAAAACTGATGCTTTCAGTTTTTCATCGGGGCTCAAGTTTTTGTTATTAATGATTTTTTGAACTAACTCCAGTCTTTGCTGCAAAACTCGACTGGCGCAATCAGCACAGATATCCTTTTTGCTTTTAAAATAGCGGTAAAGATTCCCCGGCGACATTTCGCAATCCTTGGCAATTTCAGCCATGGTGGTTTTGCCAAACCCGTACCGACCAAAACGCAAAAAGGCCTTTTCCAAAATGACCTGCCTAATGCTCTCTTGAGGCTCTTTGAAAGTGCTAATATCAGTATTTTTAGGTGTTTTCATGTAAATATTGAATAAAATATTTAATATTTACCAATAAGTAGCACGACCGTCCTTATAATTGCAAGTTAATTTAGTAAAAATTCGTTCTGTGTGAGTAAAGTTAAATGGATTTATGTGGCATTAACTATGACGTTCTCTAATTTTAAAATCTAATTCGGTTTATAACACCCATAACATCTTGAAGCCTTGGTATAGTTTGCAGCCCGTCGTTGTAGGGGAATAGACCATCAAACTCCTTTTTTTCAATTTCCAAAAAAATTTTTTGAAGACCTTCAGCAAATGACATATCAGATTCATTTAAGGTAAATTGGAGTTGTCTAAGAATCCATCCACATAATGAAAGCTGCCCCTCTTCTGCAATCTGCTCTATGTAACGGACGTCAATTCCCATCTCCCCCAGAGTCAACGTGTCCAGCCCTGTGGTTTGAATCCGCGCCTCTCTTTTGCCTTTGCTAAATTTTAATCTAGATATGTCCCACCGCCTTTCACAGATTGGAGGGAACGGAAATGTCGTTTCTTTTTTTCTCTGCCCTGGATTCTTTTTAACAAGGCGCTTTGCTTCCTCGGTAACCACTCGAGGTTGAAAATTTTCCATAGTGATAACATTGTCTGCTGGGTCAAAATAATCACCACTACCACCCATAACAAGAATCACGCTGACGCCATGAATTTTATTAACCTCCTGAATTCGATCGAGAAACGGGGTGATTGGCTCCTTAGCTTTCGCAACCAGCATCTGCATTCTTTCGTCGCGAATCATGAAGTTCGTTGCACATGTATCCTCATCCATGAGCAATAACTTTGAACCTACTTCTAAAGCTTCTAGAATATTGACAGCCTGCGAGGTAGATCCGCTGGCAGATTGCGTTGAAAATTTTTCAGTAGAGTGGATTCCAGGCAAGCTTTCCATAAATGCAGATAAGTTGACCTCGCTAACTGCTCGTCCATCTTCTGCTCTTATTTTTGCCGCGTTAGGAAGAGTCGCTATGCGCTCGCGTCCATCTCCGGCTAAATGAGGATAAACCGCATCTTGAATTGCTCGAAGTAATGTGCTTTTACCGTGAAAACCACCCCCAACTATTAAGGTAATTCCTCTAGGTATAGCCATTCCTTCTGTTTTCCCTGCGTGCGGAAGTTCAACTGATTTCTTCAATCCTTTCGGAGCTTCAAAAATAGTTCTCTCACCTAAAAGAGGAGTATCACTTGCTCCTGATGAGCGTGGCAAGTTAGACCCGTTAGCGACGAATGCAACCCAATTATTCCTCTTAAGTTCTGATTGGAGAAATTGATAATCCTCCAGGGTTTCAACTGCACGATTCAATTCATCCTCATTAAGCGAAGATGCTATCAGCGACTTATGCCAGATGGGTGGGAGTACTTCTGAAAAAAGCTTGAGGCACTCCTTTCCTAAAACGGTTCGACCTTGCGCGGGAAGACCGGCAAACATGATTAACTGCAACCTCGACCCTTTCACTAACATCCCACTTCGCTTTAGAATCTTTTGCCCTGGTACTTGGACTTGAACTTTGCCACTTTTCCCAGAACCTTTTACACGGATTTTACTAACCGTAATCAAGTGACTTACACGACGAAGCAAATGATCTTCTAGCGCTAATGCTCGTGTTGGATTATTGAATAAAGAGAGAGGAAAACCAGCTTCATCTAACGCTACCGAAATAGACAGGCGGGTTGGTTGGGCAAAAGAATCACCCTGCACATGCTCAAACCTAATGGTAAAGGGACCATAATCAAAAGATTTCCCCTCAAAAAATTTGTATGCCTTGTATCCTTTGCCATCAAGGGAAAGAATTTCCTGTTTAAGGGCGGGTGGAATTGTAGGGACCATAACTATGCTTTCTCAGTAATTGAAACCGTTTTGGACGAATAAACCCCCGCAAAACCAGGCGCGGAAATACCAACCGGCAGATAATTTCTAGCAATCGCGGCAATCTTCTCCCTATAAGAAATCTCTAGGGCTTGTTCATCAAAAGATTTCATAGCTAAAGGCAACCGAGTACGCCGAGTCCGAGAACCATCTTGCGTACCGTCACCTCCAATAAAATGATCAATAACAACTGCTGAAGCCCCAGACTCAGCAAGCCTGGCGAAAAAAGTTTCAGGGTCTTTCAGAGGATATAACGGCGACATACAAACAACAACTGTGATCCCTCTTAAAGAAAACTCTTGAACCACATTGATTCGCTGGTCTACAGAACATGGAGGCGGCGGAAGACCTGGAAGACTATCCTGATCTCCTTCAATAGAAATGTGGACCCTCAAGTCACACAAACGGTCAAGAGCAACGATACACTTCATATCATCTAGGACCATTGAACTATGTGTTTGCAAAATCAATATGTCTGGAACTTCTTCTAGCATCGCATTCAATACCCGATGCGTAACACGAAATTTTTTCTCTAAAGGTTGCCAAGGATCCGTGGAACTAGAAAAGAATATGGAAAAAGGAACCCCTCTTCGCGCGGCCCAGCCCCTTTCTGCCTGAACAGTTTTATAGTAAACTTTGTCAGCGTTTACTTTCACGTCCACAAAACTCCCCCATTGCCGTCCACGCAAAAGCCATTGGTTAAACCGAACATAACACCCTTCACCACAAGAAGAATTGCCATATCCACACCCAACATATGGGTTGAGTGAATGTGAACATACCTCTCTTAAATAACC
>JAPYPK010000003.1 GCA_029937655.1 Nitrospinaceae bacterium | reverse complement strand
ATATCATGCATCCATGCGGCAACTCGGAGTTCATGGATTTGATCATCATTAAAAGAAATATCTTTGTACTGATCTTGGTTCTTGTTGAGAATGTCGGCAAATGTGAGCGTCATATTTGCAACTCGTCGTATATGACCTCCGGTAACAGGAGATTTTTCATCAATTGCTGTTGCCATCACCTGGACAAAAGAATCAAATAAATTGTCCATTTCTCTGATTAGTTGGGCATTGGTCACGGCAACCGCTGCTTGGGACGCGAGAGATTCGGTTAAATTTTCATAATCTTTAGAAAACGGGATGACCTCATTTGTCTTAATGTTTTGGGCATTAAGAAGTTGTAAGACGCCAATGACATCATTTTCATGGTTTCGCATAGGCACCACAAGCATGGATTTAGACCGATACCCAGATGATTTGTCAAAGTTTTTTGGTCCAGTAAAGTCAAATAGCTCGGTTTGGTATACATCGGGAATATTTACAGATTCACCTTTGATTGCCACATAGGCCGAAACATTGCTTTCTTTTAGTTCGACAGGGGGAAAAGTGATGTCTTTCCCCGATGTTCCACCCATGCGAATTCCCAGACTTTCATTCTGAACAATTTTAAAGGCTAGTTTGTTTTCCTCTTTAAGGTAGAGGGTCCCAGCATCGGCATTAGTGAATTCCCTGGCCTGATCCACAATCATTTCTAGTAAAACGGTGAGATTAGTAACGCCTGATAAGGCAATTCCAATTTCAGATAGCTTGCCTAGCTGACTATTTAGTCGATTGCCATAGCCTTTAAGGTCATCGACAACACTCGCCACAAGGGTGTTGAGATTGTCATCTTCAGAATAACGGGGTTGTTCGGTGTTCATATTATTTCGAACTCCTGATTTGTGGTGGTCAATGTCTTTTTGGGTTACTAGGAAAAATTTGTTACATTTTACGCACTTAAATTCTATTCCCTCAGGTTTTACTTCGGAAATATCTACTTGGTAACTAGTTTGACAATGAGTGCAAACAATTCTCATAGAACCTGATCATGCTGAAAGTTAAACAAATTTTTGGATTTATTTTACAATGCTCTAATTGCTATTGAATTAAATTATTATTATCTGAAAGTGCTATTAAATCAATTAAATCTTGTGGATTTGAATTTTAAAATAATTAGATGACCATAGTCTTAAGATTCATTATATTTAGATAAACTGCTTGAGTAAGAGAGGTTCTTTGCTTGGCCATATCTTTTTTCCGCAAACATTTATAAAAGTTGGGTTGTCTGATTTGAATAACTCAAGGTGTGCTCTCATCAGGTCTTCCTTCTTAGTTCGACAATCTCCATACGCTTCTTTCTCTTCTGTGAAGATCCCTTCTTCAAATTTTTTAATCCCTTCGCTAGAAGGGGTATTTTCGAAATAGGAACGGAGAAGGGGGTCCTTTAAATTATCTAGGTTTTTAGATGTTTTTCTGAGAAGTAGTTTGATTCCTCTTGATGAGGGAGATTCAAAAAGGCCGGCACGGATGCAAGCATGTTTCGATGATCCATCTGAGGTCACTGTCCATTTTTCTATATTTTCTTTTGAGTGTCCCATAGCGCCGTAAGTGCTTAATTGATGTCGTATTGTGTAGAATGTCGAATAAGCAACTATGGTGGAGATATCAAGCTCATTTTCAAGTTGAGGAATTGGATTAAACGAAAGCTTGTTAGAGCGATCAATTTGCTCCTTAGTTGCATCCTTTACTGGAATGCCTACGTCTCCAAGAGCTGTTGCATAAAACATGTAGTCATACTTTCCATTATTAAAGGATTTAATTTGCTCTCTGCAACTAAGGTCATTTATGTCACCAAAAATAGTGTTGTCAGCACCTTCAATTTTAAAACCAGGAGATTCTTTGCCGTACCAGTTAGCAATAATCACACTGCTTTGGTCAAAGTGTTCCCTTATTGCTCTTATAGCCGATGTTCCCATAACCCCTGTTCCACCTATGATTAAAAAAAATTTCATTGGATCCTTTCAGTTAACATTTCTGTGTTTTTATTACCTTGGGTTGATCCGACTTGTTTAGGACCCGCCAGTGCTTTCGTTGATATCCCAGTATGGCACATGTGAAATTTCATCTAAAGCTTGAGTGATATATGGGTCTTTTGAAAGAAATCTATCAATTTCAATTCTAAGTTTCTCTGCGTTTTTTAATATAACTTTTGATTGTTTTGATTGATTAATGTTTTTTCCCAAAGTCGTGTAATTATTTATCAAAGGGGTTGCTCTCTTGATAGTAGCTCTGATTGTGGTTAAGTTAAGGGTTCGAAATCTGTGAGACTGTGCAAATTTAAAAAAATTAAACCAGCCTTTAATTTGCTTAGAGGTCTTGCCAAAAATAATAAGTTCTGCTTTGAATGCAGGCTCACCTTTCTCCGCAATACTGCGTGATATATAAGTTGCAAGGTCATTAAAAGGGATGCCATTTCTTGTTTTACAAAGATAATTAAGAAGAAAAAATACTTTGTTAATACGTGAGTCAAGTTGTACGGCTTGTGTTGAATACTTTCGTAACAATGGATCTTTCTCAAAATATCCCCATAGACCTCCATTTAAGGCAATGTTATCGGTAGTTTTAAAAAGTGGTTCGACCAATTCTTGGCAGGGTGGATTTGCAAATGCTGTTGATACAAACGATGCGATTAGAAGTGATTGTAAAAGTATGAAAATATTTAGATTCCCTAAAGTTTTTCGTTTGTTTAAAGTCATTGGGCTTATAAGTTTGAGATTTTTGTGTTTCCCATTATCAAAATAATCTTAAATTCATTTTTCGTGAGCGCCATAACAGATAGCCGGGATTGTTTGATTAAGGCCATGTTACTTAATTTTAGCTGGTTTTTAATGTCGTTGAGGGTAACGGGTACTAATAACGCTTTGTATGGTTTAAGGTTTACCACCACCCAGCTCGGACTATCTGCGGTTGGATCAGGGTAATTCTCTTTAGACACTTTCGCAATCCCCTTGATTTCCTTTCCTACAACGCTGTGATAGAAAAAAACAAGATCCCCTTTCTTCATTTTTTTGAGGTTATTACGTGCCTGGTAATTACGTACTCCATCCCAGTAGGTTTCTTTGTCTATTACAAACTGATCCCAGCTATATTGGGATGGTTCTTGTTTAACAAGCCAAAAATTCATAAGTTAAAAAACTAATATTTGGAGATTATCATGAGAAACTGAGTATATAACACCTGACGGAACTCTACCATTATCAACTCGTTGGGGAATTAGTAGTGTATAAAGTATTGATTTTAATTAATAGATTGACCTGATTGAACATTCAAAATATAATTCTTATATACCACTTATGTTTTTTAATGCCATATTAGTTTGATTGAAAAAATGTTTTTTTTAGAGGATAGGTATGTATCGTAAAGAAATCAAGGTTTTAGATTGCACGATTAGAGACGGTGGCCTTATGAACAATCATTTGTTTACTGATGATTTTCTGTCCGCTGTTTTTAGAGCGGTTAATAGTTCTGGAGTTGATTATATTGAACTTGGTTATAAGGCTGACGAAAGTCAATTTTCTAGAAGTGAATACGGATCGATGAAGTTTTGTAGTGAAAAAGATATTGAAAAAGTTATTAATGGCGAGGAAGTGAAAAGTAAAATCTCTGTAATGGTTGATATTGGCCGAGTAGATCCCTCGACAATACCTCATAAGGGTGAAAGTTTGATTGATATGATGCGTGTGGCAAGTTATGTGAAGGATATTGACAAAGCCATTGACTTAGCAAATCAAATACAAACAAAGGGTTACGAGGCGACAATAAACCTGATGGCGGTATCTCATGCAAGAGAAGTAGAACTAGATGAGGCTTTGATGCAAGTAGAAAAAGAATCCAATGTTGATGCTTTATACCTTGTGGATAGTTTTGGTGCTCTATACTCTGAACAGATTTCTCATTTAGCACAAAAATACAAGTCACTAATGCCTACAAAACAAATAGGTATTCACGCGCATAATAATCAACAATTGGCTTTTGCAAACACGATAGAAGCAGTTATACAAAATATAAACTATTTGGATGGAACCATTTTTGGAATTGGTCGTGCCGCGGGCAACTGCCCATTGGAATTATTACTTGGGTTCCTAAAAAATCCAAAATATGATTTGCGCCCTATACTGGAAATCCTGGAAAGTCACTTTGTGAAATTAAAGGAAGAAATAGAATGGGGATATACAATCCCTTATATGATTACCGGAATTCTTGATTTGCATCCAAGAGCAGGAATGAAGCTGAGAAAATCAGAAAGCAAAGATGACTATCTAGGTTTTTTTGATAGTCTTGCTCAGAGTGATAGTGCTTGAACAACTTGGTGACAAACTCGACTTTTAATCTAAACCGATTCAAAGAATCCCCAGTTCTTGGTATTATTCGTGGCGTATCGAAGGACTCAATTCAAGGCGTATTGGATGCCTGTGTTACCGGAGGGCTTAGATTTGTTGAGTTGACTCTCAATACAGAAGAAGCATTGCCTCTAATTGAATCAGCGTCGCAACAGTTTTCAGAAGATCTTTGCGTTGGAGCAGGAACGGTTCTCACGCTAACCGATGTCAAGCAGGCAGTCAATGCGGGAGCCCAGTTTATTGTGTCACCAACGTTAAATATTGATGTGGCGACACATTGTGTTGAAAACGATATAGCTTATTTCCCCGGAGCGCTTACTCCTACGGAAATTGAAAAGGCGTGGGGTGCTGGTGCTACAATGGTCAAGGTTTTCCCCGCCTCACAAATGGGTGCGAGTTACTTTAATACTGTTCGCGGGCCATTTAATGAGTTATCATTAATGGCTGTAGGTGGTGTTGATTTATCTAATGCGGTTGAATACCTTAAGGCGGGTGCCTCTGCTGTGGCGGTTGGTGGGTCGTTGTTTACAGTAACGAGAATGAGAAATAAGGACTTTGACTCCATTAAAACAGCTATTACGGAACTTGTTTCAACTGTGAAAATTTTTCACTCCACGTCTTAATTCATTTTTATAATTTTTTAGAATTGGGGACTCCATGGCATTTGATTTTATGAAAGATTCAATGAAGTCTGAGGATACAAAGTTTGTGAAATTATGTGAGTCAATCGAAGATTGCATTAGAGAAGTTGACGGTGGAGAAGGTAGATACTCAGACCTTGAAATCATGCAAGCAATTAATTTTGTTGGGTTTAATTTTTTTCGAGATGATTGGGAGGAGTTTAAAAAAATAGATTCAGCGAAAGATGGGAGCTTTGAAATGCTGAAAAAAGAAGACGGTAAAAATCTTATTAACTGATAAACTAAGGTTAAGAGTGTTTTTTGTGTGTTGTGAAAAAACATTGGTGCAGTGCAAATATTTTTAATCCCCCCCCTCACATTAATATCCCTTTCAAGACGCTTTTTCTGATCTAAAAACTCTCGTTTTTTGATAATTCTTTGTGATGAATCACGAGAACACCGCATGTTTATTTCCAAAACATTAAAGAAAGGGGGTTGAGTGAATTCAAAAAAATTAAAAGATATGTATCAGCAGTTAGTCAACAAGCTTGAAGAACGTAGTAGGTTGGGTGGTGTGATGGCAACTATGCACTGGGATCAGGAAGTCATTATGCCTAAGGCAGCAGCAGAAAATCGATCAAAGCAGATGGCAGCATTAGCGGGAGTTTTACACGACAAATCTGTTGATGTGGAGATTGGAAGTTTGATTGACAAACTTTTTGAGGGCGATCTAAATAACTTCACGGAGATCGAGCAATGTAATATTTATGAAGCTAAACGTGAATATGAATTGGAAACAAAAATTCCGAAGCAATTGATACAGGAGTTGGCGGAATTAAGTTCCAGCGGTCATCAAGTATGGGCTAAGGCTAGGCAAGAAAATAAATTTGAAGATTTTGCTCCAACCCTCGAGCGATTAATTATTCTGAAAAAGAAATGGGCTGAATTTGCTTTCCCGGAACTAGATCCTTACGATGCTAATATAGATATTTTTGAAAGAGGGATGAGGATGGAATGCCTCACTCCAATTTTTGACACATTAAAAAAAGAATTAATTCCACTCATTGACGCAATTAGAAAATCACCAATTAACCCTGATATAGGTTTTTTAAGAGGTAATTTCCCAATTGATAAGCAAGAGGCCTTGGGGAGGATTATCAGTAAGGATATAGGGTTTGATTATGATAGGGGTCGTATGGATGTTTCTGTGCATCCGTTTTGTGGTGGTGGACATCCGACAGATGTGCGTATTACAACACGTTATCGATCAGAAAGTTTTATTGATTCACTTTTTGCGGTAATACATGAAACAGGGCATGGGTTATATGAACAAGGTAGAATGTTAGGTTTTATGGATTTGCCGGTTTCTGAACCGTTAACCATGGCTATTCATGAATCTCAATCCTTGTTCTGGGAGCGAATGATTGGGCAGAATTTTTATTTTTGTGATCACTATCTTAATCTTTTTGTGGAGACGTTTCCCGAATCAATGCAAGGTGTTTCTTTAGATACACTTTATGCAGCTATTAATAGGTGCGACCCGTCTTTTATTCGGGTAGAAGCGGATGAGGTAACATACCCCCTGCACATAATACTTCGTTATGAAATTGAAAAGGAGTTGTTTGACGAAAGTATTAGTGTGAAAGACCTACCTGATATCTGGAACTATAAGATGGAAGAATATTTGGGTGTGAGTCCACCTTCCAACTCAGAAGGAGTCTTGCAGGATGTGCATTGGAGTGGGGGGGCATTTGGGTACTTTCCTTCCTACACACTTGGGGCTATGTATGCGTGCCAGTTTTATTCAAAAATGTTACTTGATATAAACGATATCTCTAAACAGATTAAGGAAGGAAACTTCTCATGTATAAAAAAATGGCTTAATGATAATATTCATAAGGCGGGCCGTTTATATTCACCTGAAAACCTTCTTTACAAAGTTACTGGAGACTCAATAAACCCAGACTTTTTTATTTCCTATCTTAAACAGAAGTATGGTCAAATTTATAGCCTTTAATAATTAAAACCTTGAGGGCTTTTTTTGTGATGAGCGTTAGTCGAGAACATTTAAAAGAATCAAAATTAACCTGTTTGTGCTCTGACTGTGGCGCAAAAATATTATCAGGAACTATTTTTTGCTTTGAATGTGGACTTCCTGACCTTCCTAAAAAAGAACCTGAAGAGACTGGTATATCCTTAGATCAGGCCGTTAAACGTATTAGTGTTTTAGTATTTTTGTTTTTATGTATTGTTGTAGTTAAGTTTGATGTGTCTATGGATGATTTATTTTTTTCTTCAGATACGGTTTTAGAAGCGGACTCATTAAGTTTAAGAGAAAAAGATCAAGATGATGGGTTCGAGTTAATACATACGGTAATCCCATCGTTGGCAAACGTTCGCTCAAATCCTACAATGGATAGTCCAGTAATTGCCGTAGTGGAGGAAGGAATGAATCTTATTATTGTTCAAAAAAAACGGGACTGGACAAAGGTTCGAGTGTTTGAAAAAAAAGGGTGGATTGCCAGCAAATTAATTAAATCAGAAGTTCAAAACTTAAAATAAATATTATTTGTTTAGGGAGTCTCGCAAATCTAGAAGGGTATTCTTAAATTCCTTGTAATTTCGCGAAACTG
Source organism: Nitrospinaceae bacterium (assembly GCA_029937655.1). Lineage (GTDB taxonomy): Bacteria > Nitrospinota > Nitrospinia > Nitrospinales > VA-1 > Nitromaritima. Next base: position 30,973 of record JAPYPK010000003.1, on the reverse strand, counting down.
GAAATTGTGGAAATTCCTGAATAACATTGTCAGGTGGACAAAATAAGATCCCCGCATCTGCTTCTTGCAGCATTCCGGTGTCATTGTAGGAGTCCCCTGCTGCAATCACCTTGAAGTTTAGTTTTTTTAATGCTGAGACCGCCTTGGTTTTACCATCCTTCTGTCTTAGACGATACCCTGTTATGCTTCCTTTGCTGTTAACTGTGAGTTCGTGGCAAAATAAAGTTGGGTAATCAAGGCTCTTCATGAGGGGTCCTACAAACTGATAAAATGTATCAGATAATATAATTACTTGAAATTCGGATTTGAGCCAACCAAGAAAATCAATCGCTCCTGCCATAGGTGATAATGTTTTAATAACATTTTGTATGTCAAGTAGCTTTAGGTTGTTGTCATGAAGGATTTTTAACCGACCTTGCATTAATTCGTCGTAATCAGGAATTTCTCTGGTGGTAAGTTTAAGTTGTTCTATCCCTGTTTTTTCTGCAAAAGCAATCCATATTTCTGGTAGCAAAACTCCTTCAAGGTCAAGACATGCAAGCATAATAATATTCCTTTTTTAAATTTTTTAGGCTTATTTTGTATGGTTTTTTAGACGGAAGATTTTTTTTTACGTTTGCGAGATAACTCAATCAAAAATATCAATTCCTCATTTTGTGTTATGCGTGAGATAGCGGTGTATACTAAAACACCAATCGAAACATCTGCAAAAAGAATGAAGAGTTTTAATGCTAACTTCGAATTAGGGTCAAAAAAAGTTAAGTTAAATAAATATACTGCAATACCCATGACTCCTGATATGAAAAATAGTTTGATGGTAGATGATAATATCTTTCGCCCCCCCATCAATCCAATTCTTCTTCTAAGTAAGTAGATTAATAGAATCACATTAAACAAGGCCGATATTGAGGTTGCTAGAGCTAATCCACCATGCTTTAAGGGACCCATGAGTATTAAATTAAGAATTATATTGAGTAGCATAGAATAGACTCCAACTTTTGCTGGAGTCTTTGTATCATTTAATGAGTAAAATGCTGGAACAATGACTTTGATTCCGCAAAAAGCACATAACCCAACAGAATAATAGAGTAGAGCTATTGCCGTTCCTTCAGTTGTCAGTCTATTAAACTCCCCTCTCTCCCATAAGGTGTTCACAATTGGAAACCTTAGAAGGATAAGACCAATGGTTGCAGGGATTGTTATAAATAAAATCAATCGAATTCCGAAAGCGATTGTTTTTACCATTTCAGAGAAGTCCTTATTCGCAACTTGATGAGATAACATTGGTAGGATTGCAACTCCTAGCGCAACGCCGAATATACCAAGAGGTAATTGCACCAGACGATTCCCGTAATATAAATAAGAAATAGATCCTTCTGGGAGTAAAGAAGCAAGAATGGTATCCACTAACATATTAAGTTCGTAAATTGCTAAACCAAATATAGCGGGAATCATTAATTTGCTAATTCTTAAAGTTTCATGATTTTTCCAATCAATGGATGGGATAAACTTGAACCCGCACCGGATAATTGCTGGTATTTGAATAACGAATTGAAGTAACCCCCCAGTTATTACTCCAACTGCTAGGCCTAAAATTGGTTGGTCAAGCTTGGGAGAAATTATCAGTGTGCCTAAGATCATGCATATATTCAGAATGGCTGGGGTTATTGCCGGTAAAGCAAACTTGTTGTATGTGTTAAGTATACCCATGCAGAAAACAGCCAACCCTATAAAAAGAAAATAAGGAGCCATCCATTGGGTTAGGAGAACAGTTAGATTGAATTTTTCAGAAGTTTGTGCGAATCCAGGTGCAAAAACCATTATTATGTAGGGTGCAAATAGCGCTAAAGCGAGAGAGGAAGTTATCAATATCGTCAATAAAATATTAAATAAATTTGCGGCCATTTTCCAGGCGTCTTCTTCTCCTTTTTTATTTCGAATTTCTGTGAAAACGGGAATAAAAGCTGCGGAAATAGCTCCTTCACCAAGTATTTTCCGTTGAACATTAGGGATTCTGAATGCAACAAAAAAAGCGTCTGCCGCAAAAGTTGCTCCAAACTGCATTCCTATAACAAGATCTCTTATAAACCCTAATAAACGAGAGATAAGTGTCATTCCCCCAACGGTGCCAGCAGTCTGACTTAACTTTTTATTATTGTTCATTTAAAATGGTGTTAGTTAAAAAAGGAGACCCTAATGTGGATAAAAAATAATCGAATGATTTAATCTTGGTAAAGGGAAAATGCTGAATGGACGTTCAAAGTATAGGTCAATAGAAATCTCAACTTACTAAAATTATATAGAAATTTTATTGGTAAGCCTAATTGTTTAAATTTAAGGTGATTCTTACTCAAAGAATAAAGATATAAATAAAAGTATTAAGAGGCTATGTTGAAAAGGGGGATTACTATAAATCTTGAATAAAATGATTTGCAAAAGATCTAATTTGTTTTCCATTGAGGACATGAAATCTTCGAACTTTTTCGATGGTTTGATTAGAGAAACGTTTCAAAGGAATGTGGATAATACTTTTGTGATACTTTCGAGAAAGTTTTCGCCAGTTTGACTTTGGGAGGCATGGTGTGACCACTGTTATATGTTTTTCTTGCGAATGAAAAAAAGCTGCTTCTAATAATTTTTCTTCTAAAGTTTTTCCTACATGAATTCTAGGGTCTTTCCAGATGTCAGGTATTGGTCTAGGTGGATAGATCATCATGCATCCGCCATATGTAGCACGACCCACTCCAGGACCGATCATATCATCCATGTAATTTGTTGCAAAAAAACATAATGTTGACTCTTCATTATGTTCGGCATACCAAGTTTGACACCATTGATATTTATTTTGATTAGGTTCTGTGTCAAAAATAAAAACAACGATTTCGACACGTCCCCGTGAGGGGGGTATTTCTTTAACGTAGATATCGCCTTCGTGCCAATGACGAAGTGTTTCTCTCATATCTACACCGTCTTTTGTGGAGGAAGTAAACTTCTCGGACCTTGCGAGGTCAGTGCTCAAAAGTAATTTAGATTGTTCTCGAACATGAGTATTAAAGCTTTCTATTTTATCATCTTCTGGTGGCCAGGAGCATTGGCCATATGGATTCCAATTGTGTTTCCATTGAGTTTGTTTTTTTATGCCAGGTTCTGGTTTTAGGTTGATTTCACGCCATTCTGTTTGATTTTCTGATAGGCGATTTTTCATGTTAATAGCGTTATTTTCACTGTCTATGGCTTTATCTATTCCAAGTGCTAACGGTTCGAGATTAGTATGTTTAAGGTCTTGAAAAGGATACGCTCTGGCCGCTTCAAGAACAGCAATTGCGAAAGGGTCGCCACTGAATTGTTTTGCAGTTGTTATTAAAGTATACAGATCAGGTGTTAGGCGGCTTTCTATTAATGTTAAATTTCTTACGTACTGTAGGTATATTTGAAAAGATTGTGATGTGAGATTGTGAAATCGTAGTTTATGTTTTTTAGTGAAGATATCTCGAGCTTTTATTAGAATTTCTTTAATTCCATCAACCACAACTTCTTTGTCAGATTTTATTTGTTGCCGATATACCTCATTGAGATAAGTTATGTAAGGAAATTCCGCAAGTGCAAAAAAGAGTGTTTCTTTTTCAACCCCATATATTTTAGGATTGTTGAAAGATGAAAATATTTTATCGTATGGTTTTCTGTCATCATAAGCTTCTTTTATCCAGGGCCAGTCTAGAATCGAACAGATGACAGTTATATTCCTAAAATCCATTTCTAGCTGATGAAGCTGATATCCCATCCACCGTGCTCTTTTGTCATGAAGCGTGTCAGCTTTAGGGCGTTTAATGGAAAGTAAAAGAGTGGCGCAAAACTTTTCATAAGACATATGCCTTAAGGCGTATGAGTCAGGGAAGTTTATTTTTCTTGGTTCATAGTCATCACAACTATAATCTATGAACTTTCTAGGGATTCCTTCTTGCGAAGCGATGCGGAGGCCCATAATAACGGGTTGGCAAGGATCTATAGGGACATAATTATAGGAACCCGATGATTCTTTCTGAGAGCACAGAGTTATTAAGGGCAGGTGATTGATCCCCTCATTCACCGTTGTTTGAAACTCTGGAGGAAGGCCTACTGCTAAACAGTCAGTTGGAGATGATAATAAGCGGTCTCTTATAATACGAGTGAAACTGGCACTGCCATGTATTACTGGTAAAAATCGAATTTTTTTACTGAGATAAAAGATACCCATTATTGTTATCGATCAGGATGAATTGGGCTATCTTCATCGAAAAAAAAATCACCCAGTCCTTGCGGTAATTGTGCTCCACCTAAGGCGCGATTTTTCTTCTCTGCCATTACATCTAAATCTAGTGCGTCGTCCCCAAGAACCTTTTGAATGGATTCTTGCCAAATCATATCTTTTGCTATTGGATGATCTTTGTCTTGGATCAACCTTTTCATCGCGTATTGCAATATATGTAAACCGTCCCTGGGAGAGAATTCAAGGTCTAGTTGATGAGACTTTTGTAAGAAGTTAACGGTCATTTCGAGTAATTCTTCTTCAGCAAATGGAAGGTGATATTTTAAGATGGCCATCTCATCTTCAGTATTAGGCATATTCAATGACAAGGTAGGTTGAAGTCTTGATAATATGTAATCGGGAATTTCAAATGTTGACTCATCATGATTCATCGTGACACAAGCACGAAAATCATTGTGGGCTTTTATCCTAAGTCCGGCAATGATCGACTCAACATAGCGCCTGTGATCAAGAAGAGGAGCTAGAGAAGCCCAGCTTTTTTCGTTCATTCGATTTCCTTCATCCAGTATGCAGATTCCTCCGCTAATCATTGCTGTCACTAATGGTGATGCGTGGTAAGAAATTTTCCCTGATTCAGCCAAAACAGGAGTGACAATTAAATCTTCTGGTCGTGTATCACTTGTGCATTGATATATATAAAGTGGTTGTTTTCTTTCTAAAGCTGCAACCATTCCTAAAGTGGTTTTCCCGATTCCGGGCATACCAATGATTCTAGGAGATAATGGGAGGTCCTTATCTGATATAACCATCCAGCACGCTAAGACTTGCTTTAAAACTTCACTTTGACCAATCCATTCAGGTTTAGTTGTGTCTGGTTTACTTAAAGTTAGAGTGACTCCGTCTAGTACTGCAGTTTTACTAATACTTTGTTGATTCATCAAACCCCCAAAAGAAAGTATATATGTCGCCTTAAATTGAAATGTTATATGAGTATTACTGAATCTACAAACGTATTTTCAGATGGATTTATGAATAGTTATATATGTTAGAATTATAAAATGGATTTTTATAATGATTGTTGATCTTAATTTGATAGGAAAGCGTGCTCTCGTTGTGGGTGGAGGTAATGAATCAAGTCGTAAGATTGAAGCCCTTCTTTCGCAGCAATGCGAGATTTTTGTGGTAACTGAACAAGCTGAACAATCGATAAAAAACTACGCTGATGAAGGCAAAGTTTCACTTGATTTAAGAAAAATAGAAAGTGTTGACTTTTTAAATGACTATAAACAACTTGATTTGATTTTGGCAACAACTGATGATCCAGATATAAATAGAGAAATTCTTATTGTTGGGAAAAAAAAATACGATTGCTATGTATACGCATCAGACGATCCACAAGCGAGTGATTTTAGTCATCCATCAGTAATTAATATTAATGACACAGTTCAAGTCGCTATTTCTACAGGTGGTAGAAGTCCCTTATTGAGTAAATCCATAAGGCAACACCTTGAACCTTTAATAAAAAAATCTATTAGCGATCTGATGCTCCTGCAAATTAACTTGCAAAGTCAATTTAGGGTTGAGTCTAAAAAAAAGATCCCCTCAGTAGAATATAGAAAAAAATTTCTCATTGAGTTGCTTGGCAATAAAAGAGTGAATGAGTGTCTGGAGGAAAAAAAAATTTCTATGGCTAGAGAATTAGCTTACGATCTATTAAATACCTTTATAAAAACAAACTTTAATGCATTGTGATTTGATTATTGACAGGCAACTCAAATGATTTGCAAGACAGACCCACAAGAAATCTCTCCCTACCTGAAGGATGCGTCAAATTACATTGGAGGTAATGCGGATAAAGTTGTTATCCCAGAATCTATTGAAGAACTTTCATCTTTTTTAAAAACGAACACACAACAAATTACGATAGCAGGCGCTGGGACAGGATTGACAGCATCACGTATTCCAGAAACTGGTTGTGTTATTTCTCTTGAGCGATTTGATCGTGTTGGTAACCCAGAGAATGGCATTATAGACGTTGGTCCTGCTGCATCTCTTGCTAATCTATATAAAAAACTAGAAGCCACAGAATATTTCTATCCACCTAATCCCACTGAAACCCTTGCGTCTATAGGTGGAACACTTTCAACCAATGCATCTGGTTCTAGAAGTTATAAATTTGGTGTGACCAGAGACTATGTGCTTGAAGCAGACATTATGCTGGTTGATGGGAATTCGACCACTTTGAAAAGGGGGTTAACCATCGATAGTCCTATTAGCTTTTCTGATGGGCAGCAATTATTTTTCCCTGAGGTTACCTACAATAGCCCGCTATGTAAAAACGCTGCTGGTTATTATGTAAGGCCTAATATGGACTGGTTGGATTTGCTTATTGGTTCTGATGGAACTCTAGGTATCTTTACTCGTGTTAGATTGAAACTTGAGGTTCGCCCCACGTCTTTTATTAGCGGAATTTTATTTTTTAGTATGGAGGAAGAGTGCTGGGATTTCATTGATTTGATTAAAAAAACAAATAATAAATTTATAAATCCTTGTTCTCTTGAATATTTTGATAGGTACTCATTGAATCGCTTGCGCAAAAAGTTTACAAATATTCCTCTTGTCGCTCAATCCGCCCTGTTTTTTGAAAATGATATTTACCGACAATCAGACCATGATCCTGCATTAGAAGGGTGGTTCGATTATTTGAAAGAAACTAGCGCACTTAGTGACTCTTGGATGGCTCAATCCAACAGTGATTTAAAACGTTTTCATGAATTTAGACACGCGATCCCTGTTTTATTAAATGAAGAAAATAGCCGCCTTAAAAGAACCAAAATAGGAACAGATATGGCTGTCCCAAGTGTACACTTTAAAGATATGATGTTTTTTTATAAAAATGAACTTGAGAGTTCAGGCATTGAATATGTTGTCTTTGGTCATGTTGGTGATAATCATTTACATATAAATTTTTTACCCGAAGAACAAGATGTTTCAAAAGCCCACGAACTGTATTCCAGGCTTGTTCGGCAAATTCTTGATTGGAATGGTACTATTTCAGCTGAACATGGTATTGGCAAGTTGAAGAAAAAATATTTTTTGATGATGGTGGGAGAAGAGTCTGTAGTTCAACTTAAGGCTATTAAGGAGGTTTTTGACCCAAAATTTATCCTTGGTAAGGGGAATATTTTTTAATAACGCTGTTTGTTTGAAAAATACAACCCATATTGACAGCGCATATGAAATGTAGAAAGAATTCTGTAGGTCTAATTTTTTTTTCTTAGTGTGGTTGATTTCTGTTAATTATAGAGGCCCTGAATTATGCTAAATTCAGTGAAAAGCTTGGTTCTAAACTATTCTTATGAACCACTTCAGTTTTGTAGTGCAAAACGCGCAATTATTATGGTTTTTAATGAGCGAGCTGAATTTATTGAAAGTGATGGTTATGTGATCCGAACTCCAACAACAACATTTAACCTCCCAGCAGTAATTCGTGTTCTTAATATTGTAAAACGGTCCAAACGGAAGGGGATCTCTTTTAGTAAGAAAAATATTTTACGTCGGGATAACTTTACTTGTCAGTATTGCGGTACAATTAATAATTCGTTGACTGTTGATCATGTGCTCCCAAAATCACGTGGCGGCAAATCTAATTGGATTAATGTAGTAGTTGCCTGTAAACCGTGTAATTTAAAAAAAGGTAATCAAACACCTTCCGAAAAAGGAATGCAACTACTCACGAAACCATCTAAGCCAGGTTCTTATTGGCCTTTTTTTAACATCCCAACAGGCCCAACCTCTCATTTGGAAATCTGGAAAAAATATCTTCCCGCTTCTATAATTTCCAAATCTTTGATTTGATGAATTTATTGTTTTAATTAATCACCGTGTTTTTTTATTTCAAATATAACCTTTAATTTTATTATTAGTAATAAGGTGAATGGAGATTTATGGCTGAACCTAAATCGTTAACCCAAATTATATCCGAGAAAGATTTTCTTGCGCTGGCTGAAGTCCCGTGTAAACAATTTTTTAATGTGCTCTTTCTTTTTAAGCGCCGTAACAAAGAGAAAAAAGATATCTCAAGAAAATTTTATTCGAACCTTATTCAAGAATCCGAGTCTTTAGAAAATTTTATGGATCAATATGGAGCAAGAGAAAATAAAAAATGGAGTTTCTTTGTTGAGTGTCTTGCATCAATACGAAACTTATCCATTGCAGCTTTTTTTACTCGCCATATATTAGATCGATACCCTTATTACAATCTGAGAGAATCTAGTAGTAAAGAAAATGAATTTAAGAAAGAGTCTGTAGGTGTGCTGTTTTTTCTTAACCAGTCTATCCTCAACCTGCTTCAGGAGTTATATGCTGATACCGAATCAAATAGTTTGAATATGTCTATTGATAGTGATATTCAGATTGAATTTTCTGATATTGAATCCTATAAAAGGTTGCCGCGCAATGTTGCCGAGGATGAAGTGAAAGACGAAAAAGAACGTGTCATTGAAGTATGCGATAAAATTAAACATATTTCGAAATTAATGAATGATTCAAAGATTTCTCGAGTAGATGATATTAATGAACTCAAGCTATCCGTTTTGCAGAAATATAATGAAAATCGAGCCCGTCTTCACAAAAATTTAATTCATAATGCCCAATCGGATTTTGATACATATGTTAAAAATACAAAGCTTGAGGCTGAACATCAGGAGTTAAAAGTATTGCGTGGTTATGTGTCAATGCCCTTGCATCTTCTTGAAGTATCTTTATGGTTGGTGCATTTTTATGAGCGTCATGAGGATGAAATCCGACCTGGAGAGAATAGGAAACGTATTTCTATGATAGTTAATAAAAATGTGCTTTTGGACAAAATCGTTAATTACGGTTTTTTTTATAGTCAATACTTTATCAATGAAGGTAATAATCTGGCAGATGAAATATTGAAATGCTTTTCTATTGTGGTGAAAGTGGAGTTGCCTGTTCCTAAACCATTAGGTTTTCACGCTCGCCCATCAACTCTTGTATCTATTATTGCTAGGAAGTACGAAGATCTGGATTTGTTTGTGATTGTTGATGAGAAAAAATTTAATGCCAAGTCGGTTATGAGCCTTTTGCAAGTTGGTGGGCTTGTTGCTGATAAAGGGTATCAGACTATATTCTTTGAGGGCGACAAAAGAGTTGTTGATGATATTAAACTACTTGCAAAGCATAACTACTGCGAGAAAGGGGAAATCCCGGCGAGACTTTCTTATCTACGAGAATATCAAAAATCAGGATAAAGGTTTTAACTTTTAATATTTTTGGTTGTCATATGAGTGAATACGAAGAAATTTTGGATGTGGTGGATTCAGAGGATCGGATTATAGGTAAAGCTTCTAGACTTCAAGTCCACAATAAGGACTTAATGCACAGGTCGGCACATATTCTTGTTTTTAATTCCATTGGTAGCTTGTTTCTTCAGATGAGGTCGATGAATAAGGACGAAAGCCCTGGGTTATGGGATTCGTCTGCAGCAGGGCATGTAGAGTCAGGGGAAGATTATTTTAGCTGTGCTAAACGGGAACTTAAAGAAGAATTAAGTCTTTCGAGTGTTAAATTAGATGAGGTTTTATCCATTCCTGCCCAAAGTATGACCTTTTGGGAGCATGTTCGTGTTTATAAATGTGTTACTGATGGTAATATTTGTATCAACAAGAATGAGATTTCTGAGGGTAAGTATATGAAGTTGTCCGAAATAAGCGCCTTGATGCAATTAAAGCCCGATATACACACGTCAACCTTTAGCCATATTTATGAGAATTATATCAATAAACTTGTCTGACCTTATCATTCATTATTTTCCTAGCGTAGCAATGCTTATGCGGCTGCCAATTAGCTACTATGAGTCTATTTGATTATTTTATTATTTTTATTGTTGGTTTTTCCTTTGTTTATTCCTTTTCTAAGGGAATGGTTAGGGAAATATTTTCGTTGCTTGGTTATTTGGTAGGTTATGTTTTGGCCATAGATTACTACGAGGAATTTGCCATTTTTCTTCAGTCGATGGTTTCTCAAGAGGTTATGGCTCGTATTGCAGAATTTACGATAGTTTTCACTGTTGTTAAAATTTTAGTAGGGCTGGTTATTATTTTTATAGTAAAAGTCATTTTCGGTTTGCTTGGTCGATTGATCAGAAAAAGTGTTGAGGGGACACTTGCTATTTCCTTTCTTGATCGCATTGTAGGTGGGGGACTTGGATTTCTAAAAGGGCTTGTTATTGTAGCTATTATGATGTTTCCATTAGGTTTATTTAGCGGTGGTTATGAAAAAGTTACTCAGGGATCAATTATTTCACCTTATTTAGAGAAAATTATTTCCTTGGTCAGTCAAGAATCTTACATCGATAAATTTTTAGATTTTTCCTCAGAGATGTCCTTTGATGGTGTTCAAGAAAAATTAGAAAAAATAGGTGCGCTTAATGAAATTACTCAAGATATAAAACATAAAAAAGAAGAATTGCTGGATGCGGTTAAAGGGGAAATAAAAAATAGTCCTGAAGAAGATGCTATGGATAACCACACAAAAGAAGACAAAAATAAATTAAACAATCTCCTGAAAAAATTTTCTACTAAGTAGTTTTTTGTAAATTTTTTAATACTAGATTGCATGAAGACACGTATTAATATTAACGGAACGATAAAAGAAGAAGCGTTTGTTTCAGTTTTCGACCATGGTTTTTTATTTGGCGATAGTGTTTACGAGGTTGTTAATACTAGGAAAAATCGCCCTTGTTTTCTTGATGAACATTTAAAGAGGTTGCGTCGTTCTGCAGGAGGAATCGAACTGGTTATTCCGTTTGATGATTTTTGGTTGAGGAAGCAGATTGACCGTACTCTCGCAGATGCGGCAAACCAAGAATCCTATGTTCGTATAGTTGTGACTCGTGGTGTGGGAGATATAAACATTGACCCTTCGTCCTGCCTATCTCCGCTCGTTCTTATTTACGTGACTCCTGCGCATATATACCCTTCAGAATTCTACGAAAATGGAATTCACCTTGCTGTTGTCAGTGTTCAGAGAAATTCAAAAGATGCGCTGAGTCCTAACATTAAAACTGGAAACTATTTAAACAATGTACTTGCTAAAATAGAGTCTGAGCGTCTTGGTGCACATGATGCTTTAATGCTAAATTCACAAGGTCATTTAACGGAGAGCACAACAAGTAATTTCTTTTTTGTGCGAAATGGGAGTCTGATGACACCTTCTTTAGATTGTGGAATATTAGCTGGTATAACAAGAGATCTGGTCATTAAACTCAGTCAGGAAAATGGATTTAGATTGGAGCAAGGTGCTTGGCCTGTTGAGATTCTTGAAAGTGCTGATGAAATGTTTTTAACTGGGTCTGTTAAAAATCTTATGCCCGTTACTCGTTTGGATAGAAAAATTGTTGGTGATGGGAAGCCAGGTCCTATTACTCGAAGTTTGGTTTGCTTATATGAAAATTTTCTAGAGCGCTTTGAGTGATAGAGGATTGCTATGTCCATTTTAATCGGATTGACTGGAAATATAGGGTCGGGAAAGTCCCTTGCCGCATCGTACTTTAAGGAATTAGGTGCCTATATTATTGATGCAGACCTTATAAGTCGGCAGCTCGTCGCTCCCCATCAACCTGCCTGGAAAGAAATTGTTGACAAGTTTGGCAACGAATATTTGAACCCTGATAAAACTCTAAATAGGTCAAAATTAGCAGCCGAAGTTTTCCAAAGTGATAAAAAGAGACATGCTTTAGAAGTTATTTTGCATCACCGCATTATAGCAGAAGAAAAAAAAATATATTCAGATCATCAAAAGATAAGCCCTGAAGCTGTTGTTATTATTGATTCAGCTTTATTGATTGAATCAAAAAACTATAAAAATGTTGCTAAAGTTATAATTATTCAAAGTGCTCAGGAACTGCAAATTCAACGTGTGGTGAACCGTGACGGAGAATCCCGTGCCTCCGTTAAAAGTCGTCTTAAATCACAAATGTCGCTAGAGGAAAAGTTGAATTATGCCGATTATGTTTTAGATAACACAAGTGGTCGAGACCTATTGAAATCTCAGGTACATTGTTTGTATTCTGAATTTCAGAGTCTTGCGTAGAGTAATATTTAATCAAGAATTATGGCCGAAGACGATAAAACTGAATCAGATACTAGTGAACCGAGCCTGATTGCAAAGCTTAAATCCGATAAAAAATTAATGATTATGGTCGGTGGCGGTGTTTTGCTTCTTCTTTTACTTATTGGTGGCGCTGCGTATTATTTTCTTTCAGGAGATGAGCCAAAAAGTGATGTTGTGACGGAAGAGGGGGTTGATTTAGAAACAGAAGGCGCTTTAGGTGAGGGCGATGATGTTGCCAGTAAATTAGTACAACCAAAGTTTGACAAAGTACACATGTATCCACTCAAGGCATTTTTCTTTCCTATCAAGCTTAAGGGTAAGGATGAATCAGGTCGTTTCCTTCTGGTTACCCCTAGTTTTAGCATGAGCAATGCAGGGTTAGGGGGGGAGATCTCTAAAAACCTGCCCAGTATTCGAAAAAGAATTTATAATATTCTTCTTCGGCAAAGCTATAAAAATCTCACCACAAAAATAGAGTCCACTAAGGAACGAGTTAAAAAAAGGATTATTACTAAGGTTAACGAACTTTTACCTGTTGGGACGGGTGTTGTTCAAGAGGTCTATTTTTCTGAATTTATAGTTAAGTAGACTTTTTCTTTTGCCGTAAAAGTTAATAACTAACTTGTTGCTTGTATTGGTTCGCTTGACAATGGAGGTTGTTGAGCTATATTGATTAATGTCTCTTATTTGTTAATCGATAGCTTTAAACCATGCCAACTATAGAAATTGTAAATACTCAGCAAACTCTTCAAATGGGAACGCATGCTGAAAAGTTGCAGCAGACGATGCAGCAGCTTCCGTCAACTACTGCTCAGCAAATTCAGAAGGAACAAGTTGCTGTAAATGAATTGAAACAAATTGAAGTTCAGGACCCTGAGAAAATAGAAGCCCCAGACTCAGTTAGCCCTGAGGCAAAACGAAGACGCGATATTAGGCTTCGCAATAAATCTAAGCAAAATAATGATCTTGAAAAGGCCCTCCCAAATTCTACCCAAGAAAATGTCTTTAAAGGTAATTCTCACCAAGGGCAGAACATCAACCTTACCGTTTAAAAAAAAATCGTTAACTATAATTTCTTTTGTTTTTGCAATACTCAAACCTTTGTTTTTTAATTGGAGGTTGAATTGATTCCTGAAGGTTTATCTGAAAACTCATTGAAATTGACATTGGTCAATAGTTCTCTCGATACTCTCCCTTATTTAAATAAATTTCTTAAATCGGGGGCACAGTTCCAGGCTACCGTTTTAGAATCATTGCCCGAGAAAAATAAAGCTATTCTAAAAATTTTTAATAAGCGGATAATGGTTGAAACACGACATCCTTTAACTCCTGGGCATTCTTTTTCTGCTCAAGTATATAGACCTTCTTCTGAATTGCCATTACAGATAAAATTAATAGACTCTCATCCAACTTCCCCATCACATGGCATTGAGGATAGAACCAAAATATCTGGCAAAAATTTTTCAAATATTCCATCAAATCAAGTATTCGATAATAAATCAATTTTGGATTCTAACCCTAATCTCACCCTAACAAAATCCAGTAATATTTTTTCTAGAGATTTGTCGGCACGTGAAATCGACAATATGAATCTCACATCAGGTCAATCAATAAAAGCTACCGTTGTGGATATTTCTGGAAATAATAATATAGTTGTTAATTTTGAAAATAAATTGATAACTGCCTATTTTTCTTCACTACCACCTAAAACCGGGGAAAATGTTTCTTTAGTAGTCACCCCACATCGTGATGGTTTTAGGCTTGTAGTTCAACCGGATAATACGTCTAAGCTGGTTGATATTTTTAGAATTAAATCTTTATTACCTTTTAAAGAACCGTTTGGAGTAATGCTTGAAAGACTAGATATTTTGGTTAATTCATCTGAGGTTATTAAGAATCTCAGTACTAAAACCGATTTAGTTTGGCGTTTGGCCAAAACTTTGAATTTTGTAAAAACTCCACCCACGGTACAAAATTTTCTAAGTCAAGGCAGTACCCAACTAAAAGAACAAATAGATTTATCTGGCATTAATTATGAGCCAAAAGTGAAAAATATTTTTCAGGGAAAAGTCCCTTTTGAAATTCCATTTAATGTGAGAAACGACTTGAAGGGTCAACTCACAAAGTTGTTGGAGGTCTTAGAGGCAAAGAGTGTAGAAAAGGATATTTCGGCTAGTCAGAGGCGTCAATTTACAGAGGTAATTAAAGTTTTACTTCGGGCAGTTGAAAATATTGAATTGCAGCAATTGACGAATCAATTTGCACGTCAAGAAAATCAACCTATCCTATTACAAATTCCTGATCCTTTTATGGTTGGTAAGACAGTTAACCTTTATTTGAGACGTCCTGAGGATGAGGGTAAAGGGAAAGAGGATAAAAATAATGATGACGTGCTTCTTGTTTTTCTGTTGGAATTATCAGTGCTCGGAAATATTCGTGTTGATGCCAAAATGAACAAGGAATCTATTTCAATTAAAATTGATGTTGAGAGTGAAAATGTAGCTAAATTTATAGACGGTAATCTTAAAGATTTTTGTTCTCGCTTAAGTAGTTTGGACTTTGAGGTTAGCGCATCATGTTGTGTTGTTGGTACTATTGATAGAAAATTGGAAAAACAATTGGACCAGTTATTAACATGTGATTCTGATAGATTGGTGGATTTGACAACATGATTGATTTCAAAAAAAAACCAGATCGTTCTGCAGTGTCGCTGCGGTACGACAATAGAGTTAACAAATCTCCCGTTGTTACCGCAAAGGGTAAGGGACTAATTGCTGATAAAATTATTGCTTTGGCAAAAGAAAATAATGTTCCAATAAAGGAAGATCCGGACTTAGTCCACCTACTCTCGAAAGTTGATTTAAATCGTGAAATTCCGGCATCTTTATACCAGGTAGTAGCCGAGTTATTGTCCTTTGTATATAGACTTAATAGTGAGTATTCGTCTAAAAATAAATAAGTTTAATTTTATCACGTATTGATTTTTCAAAGGTTTAATTCTGGTGCTGGATTTACCTTGACTGGCAGTGGCAGCTTTGTTAGCCTTTTGAAAATATAGAAGTTAGGTTGTTTTTCTAGTAGTAATTTAACTCCCTTTTGAATTAGTCCATTATACTGTCCCTTAAAAATACTAATTACCTGCAATTGAAAGATAATAATTTGTTCACTAAATCTATAAAGATATTGTTTCTTTTTTTAATTATACATTTCTTTTCTGAAGGTTATGTGCATGCAAACCTTAATAGAGAAGTGCACACATTACATCATTATGATTTTTCCACTCCTGTAGGACTTGAGTCGAAAGTTAAATTTTGGAAAAAGATCTATTCTGAATACTCCACAGATCATTACGTAGTTCATGACATGGATAACCTTGGCATAATTTATGAGGTTCTCTATATCAAAAATGGATCAAATATGTCGAGAAGGTCAAGGGAGTATAGATTGGGTCTGGTTAAAAAAAAGTATAAAAAATTATTACTAAAAATATCCAGAACCAAAAAAAAGCAGTCATTAAAAGGTGAACCTAAAAGAATTTACAATTTAGTTAAGTCAAATTTTAGAAAAGCCTCCCGGAGAATAAGGGTTCAAATCGGCCAGAGTGACCGTTTTAAATCTGGTATTGAACGTTCCGGTAAGTATAAAGACAGAATTAATCAAATTTTCGCTGAAGCTAAACTTCCTTTAGAATTAACGGTACTCCCGCACGTCGAATCTTCGTTTCAAGTAAATGCGTACTCCAGTGCCGGGGCGGCTGGGATTTGGCAGTTTACTCGCGGAACTGGGCGTTTGTTTATGAATGTTGGTTATGATGTTGATGAGCGTAGAGATCCAATTCTATCTACTATTGCTGGAGCAAAACTTTTAAAATCAAACTTTAAAGCTCTGCAAAGCTGGCCACTTGCTATTACAGCGTATAATCATGGTACTCAGGGAATGAAAAATGCTAAAAAAAGATATGGAGCCAACATCGTAGATGTGATCAATGGCTACAGAAGCCGTAGTTTTGGTTTTGCTTCTAAAAATTTCTATGCGGAATTTTTAGCGGCACTGCATGTTGTGAAAAACAAGAATAAATATTTTCCTAATGCTAAATTTGAACAACCTTTGAATTTATCTTCCGTTGTTTTTAAAGATTTTGTTCACATAAATAGTGTTATGCCTAGCCTGAACATGACAAGAGATGAAATAGCAAAATATAATCCCGCTCTTAGAAGGCCAGTTATATCTGGTCAGAAGCGAATTCCGCGAAATTTCACCTTTCAAGCTCCTCAAAATAAACTTTCTCAACAAAGAAGTTTTTATCAGATTATCCCGGCTAGTGAGCGTCACAAAAACCAGATTCGCTCAAAATGGTATACCGTTCGCCGAGGGGATACCCTGTCGGTAATTGCATCGCGATTTAGAACTTCAGTCAATAAGTTATACTCATATAATAATCTAACTCATAGGAATAAAATATATATAGGACAGGTACTTCGTTTGCCTGGGAGGGGAGGTTCTGCTTACCCTTCAGTTCGTATGGTAAAACAATATCAGAAAAAATATAGTGGTGAATTAAGTACATATAAAGTACGTCGCAATGATAATTTAACGAAAATTGCTAATCGATTTGATACAGAAGTAAACGAATTACTCAGGTTAAATCGAATTAAATATCCGGATCAGATTATTCGCGGTCAGTTGTTAAACGTTCCTTCGGGAGAAATACCATTAAATGATCGAATGCAGATTGCATCCAGACCTAAAGTTGTCAAACGAAATACTTTCAAACCTGATCCGAAAAAAAATAACTCGGAAAAACGGACAAATCAAACCTTTGAAGTAAAACTTGCTCATATTAAATCTGTAGATAAAGCTAATCATGGTAGGCCAGCATTTCGCCCAGTTTCCTTTACTGGTAACGATACTATGAACTCATCTCAAGTCGGAGTCATCGTGGTGGACTTTGATGAAACGTTAAGTCACTATGCGGAGTGGAGCAAATTACCGGTTAAAAAAATATTAAAACTTAATCGGATGAATAAGAGGTCTCAGTTAAATGTCCATGCGGAAATTAAAGTTCCATTCCTAAAGGTGGAACCAGATCTTTTTGAAGAACGAAGACAGGAATATCATAAAGCTATACAGGAAGATTTTTTTAATAATTTTATGATTGAGAAGCTTTTAGTTCGAAATATGGCCAAGGGTGAAACCGCTTGGGAATTATGTAACGAAATATACGCTATCCCTTTCTGGTTACTTGCTAGTTATAATCCAAGGAAGGATATCAATTCTATCCCCGTTGGAGAGCCTATAGTTGTTCCTATTATATCTCCCCTCAAGTTAAGTTAAGTCCCCTAATTTTATTACCGCCTTTGATTGTGATAAAACGGCAGCACACTTATTGATGATTACACATTAATGCTTGATCGATGGCCAAGAGGTGCGCTTGTACACGTGTGTCCATAGGTAGCATGGTGGGAGTTTCAAGGGTTAAGCAATGGACTGCTTTCATTGAAAGCGAATATCCAGCCATAGGCCACCATTCCATCTGATTGATGTCTTTTATTCTATGTATAATTCCTTTTTCTGCAGGCATGTTCTCAATAGTTTTATCTGAATTAATTGAAATAACTCCTTTCAGCGCTTCGATAATTTTAACTCCAATTTCAAGTCCATTAGGTGTGTTAGATTTTTGGAACAAGTAATATCCATGGCTATCACAATCCTCATGTAATTCTATTGTCATGTCAAAATATGAGGGCTCAATGATCGATTTAGCTAATTTTACTTCAAGTGGGGGGTTGTGAACCTTGAATAAGCGGTTTAAATCTTTGCTCTCATGGTTTTCACGGGTGTCATTTTCAAAACCATAAGGATTAATACATGGGAGTATAGTGATTTCCCATTGATCCAAATGTTTTTTGTACCTACTATTTTCTAAAAAAGAGCATATTGTTTCAATTCCGGCCGGTTCATCCCCATGAATTCCTGCTGAAATTAGAACTCGCCTCGGATTATGAACTCCTAATATTATTTTTTGGAAGGGATATTTATTATTTGAATATTTAATATGGTCAAGGGTAAAAATTTGAACGGTATTATCTAGTGTTTTGCTTAATCGTTTTACAAGATCTGCATAACTTCTTTTTTTTTGGGTGGACATTTCTATTTAGTTTTATTTTTAAACTGACACTCTTTAATGATGGAGCAGTTGGAGCATTTAAAGTTTTTTGCTTTGCAAACATAACGTCCATGAAGAATAAGATAATGGTGCGCGTCTTTTTTCCATTTCTCCGGAGTTACTTCTATTAATTTTTTTTCAGTTTCAAGGACAGTCTTTCCCTTGGCTAATCCTGTGCGATTGGCAACTCTAAACACATGTGTGTCGACGGCTATAGTAGGTATTCCAAATGCTTCATTTAAAACAACATTTGCCGTTTTTCTACCAACACCTGGAAGTTCTACTAACTCCTCTCGAGTTTTAGGTATAACGCCATTGTGATTTTTTAATAATATTTGACACGTGCGAATAATATTTTTTGCTTTGGTAGGCGCTAAACCGATTCTTTTTATCAAGCGAGCTAGTTTTTTTTCGCCGTACAAAATAAAGCTTTTGGGGCTAGGGCACTTTTTAAAAAGCGATGGGGTTACTTCATTTACGATTTTATCTGTTGCCTGAGCAGTAAGCATTACTGCTATTAGTAGTTCGAAATGATTACTGTAGCTCAACTCTGTTGTAGCGACAGGAATACTTGATCTAAGTTTTTGGTATAACCTATTGGTTGTGCGAGAATCAAAAACAAAAGTCATTACATGTAGAGAGATTTTTGATCTGGCATATTGATTAATTTAAATCTCTGGCACAGCGGAATCCAACCCAGAAATCATCCGTATTATCAGCTAACCCGGGATATCGGATAGTGGTACGAACGAATTGTTTGTCATCAATCCATGACCCCCCTCTGATTACATGCCAGCTCAAAATATTTGATGGACCTTTAGGATTTTTTAGTGGGCTGGTTTTATAATAGAACTCGCCATACCAATCACTAACCCACTCCCAGACGCCTCCGAACATGTCATACAATCCCCATGGGTTGGGTTTTCTAGTTCCCGCTGGGTGATGTGTATGGCCTGAGTTTCCACCATACCAAGCATAATTGCGGTCCATTTTATCACCCCAAGGATACTCCGTCGTGGTGCCTGCACGAGCTGCATATTCCCACTCAGCTTCCGTAGGGAGGCGGTTTCCGAGCGTCTGACAATAATCATTTGCATCTCCCCATTCAATTTGATTGACAGCAATATTAGGGGCTTTGTATACGGAATTATTTATAAGGTTCACCTTGCTCCATTTATCTTGTGTAGTTTCGTAGGTGTCCATATAAAAAGCATCGAGGCACACCTTGTGAACGGGGCGTTCTCGATCATTTGGGCGTTCTCGGACATCTGGGTCAAAAGCCAAGTAGTCGTGTATTTTGTTGGTGCCCATCATGAAACAACCCTTTTTGATGAGAACCATACCCTCTGGTGATGACTTAGCCTGTGCTTGATAGTTTGGGAGAAATAATAAAGAAAAAATAATAAGATATAGTAGTTTTTTCATAGCGAGTGATTGTACTTTTCTATGATCCATAGGTCAAGACGATTGGAAGCAAGTATAGAAGGCTATAATTTGGAAAAACAAAGATTTTATTATAATAAAACGAATATTTATATGAAGATTTTATGCCTAACTGTCGATATTTAATGATATGGGTACTTTAACTAAAAAAATATTATCAAAACCATATTTAATGTATTTTCTTTTTTTTCCTTTTCTATTGTTCTCTGAGAGCTATGTAGAGGCAAAATTTATAAAAAAAATAACAGTGGAGTCATTTTCTAATCCTGTGGACTGGGAGTATCAATTCAAACCAGGTATCTTTTTTTCCTCGATGCTTGAAAACAGTCTTACTAATTTAGGTGTCTTTCAAGTGGTCCGCTTAAAAAAAATAGAATCAAATGTAACAAATAAGTTTAAAAGTCAATTGGGGAATAAAGCAAAGAAAGATAAAAAAACTAATAAGGATAGCCAACTCAATGTGACAAGTTTTACTTCTTTGACGAAGGCTCCATTAAGTCAGTACAAAGTTCGAGGTAATATTTTAATATTTAATCCAGATACTAATCCGCTTAAAAAAAACCACACAAAGAAAGAAGCACGCCTTCATAAAGAGCTGGCGCTCATACAGGTATCCATAGAGTTACAGAATTTGCATACGGGGCGCTCGTTTGTAAAAAAAATATTCACAGTTAACTCAAGTGTAGGACGAAAACCTTTTGATATAAATGTCCAGAATATTAGCTATCAATCAGATACCTTTAAAGATCATTCAATGGGGAATGCTCTGTGGAATTTGAATGATCAAGTACAGGTATTTATTTATAACGCCTTAAATACTGTTCCGCTTGAGGGTGATTTGATATCGATCGATCATAAAAATAATAGTACTATTATAAATTTAGGGAAAGCAAATGGTGTTAATGTACAAGATGTATTCACCGTTTTTTCGTTAGAACCTGAATTTAATGATCCAGTAGCTAAAGTTGACTTGGGTGCTAGGTATTCCCGGAAAGGCATCATAAAGGTCAGCGAGGTTCAAGGGCGATTCTCGAAAGCGCAAATAGTCGCGGGAGTGAATTTAACCCCTGGTGATTTAGTTGTTCCTAAAAACAGAAGTTCAAAAAAAATAGAGGCAAAAATAATTCCTTGGACCAAAAGAAACTCTCATCGAGAGAAGAAAAAAAATATATTTCAACCCGATATCATTTGGGGGGACTACAAGGGCCTATCGTCCTTGTCATACTAATTGTTTTTGCCCTGCTCTAACCTAAATTCCTGTAGAGAGGTAACGGTCATATCGTTATCCTTAAGCGCTTGCAAACCTTTGAGCAGAGCTAGTGCTCCAGCTATCGTTGTGTAATAGGGGATATTAGTGTTAAGTGCTGCGCGCCGCAATGAATAAGAATCTTTGATTGATTGCTCACCAAATGTTGTGTTGACTACAAATTGAATTTCTCCACTTTTAATTTTTTCGACAATATGGGGAGAACCCTCTTTTACCTTATTGACCTCAACTACATTTAAATTATTTTTGTTAAGGTATTTGGCTGTTCCTTTCGTGGATATAACAGTGTAACCATTCATAGAAAATTCCTGAGCGATCTTTAGTGTTTTAGGTTTGTCCGAATCCTTAACACTGATAAATACAGACCCTTTATTTAAAAGCTTTATTCCTGTCGCTAGCTGCGCTTTGGCAAATGCCATTCCAAAAGACTTGTCAATTCCCATTACTTCACCGGTGGATTTCATTTCTGGTCCTAAAAGAATGTCGACGTTGTCAAATTTATTGAATGGGAAAACAGATTCTTTCACGGCTATATGAGATAAAATAGGTTCCTTTGTCAAACCGAGCTCATTTAATGATTTTCCAACCATTACAAGGGCCGCTTTTTTTGCGAGGGGAATCCCGGTAGTTTTACTCACAAACGGTATAGTTCTAGACGCCCTTGGGTTAACCTCCAGAACGAAGATCTCGTTGGTTTTAACTGCGAACTGGATATTAATTAAACCGATCACATTCAACTCTAAAGCAAGCCTACGTGTTTGGTCTTTTATTGATGCTAAGGTTTCAGGTTTTATGGAAAAGGTAGGAAGTGAACAGGCGCTATCACCAGAATGAATACCCGCTTCTTCAATATGTTCCATAATGCCCCCTATGAAAACTGATTTTCCGTCAGAAATAGCATCTACATCAATCTCAATTGCATTTTCAAGAAAACTATCAATTAAAACTGGATGCTCAGGTGATGCTTCAACAGCATTTCCCATATAGTATTCAAGGCGTTCTCGATCATACACGATTTCCATTGCACGTCCTCCTAAAACGTATGAGGGTCGTACAACAACTGGGTAGCCAATTTTTTTAGCAATTTCTTGCGCGTCGTCAAATGAGGTTGCTGTTCCATTTGCTGGTTGTTTTAAATTAAGGGTTCCAATAACCTCCGAAAATAATTTTCTATTTTCGGCTCTGTCAATATTATCTGGGCTCGTTCCAATGATTGGTACTCCAGCACTCATTAGTGGAATGGCAAGTTTTAGAGGTGTTTGTCCTCCAAATTGAACTATAACGCCATCTGGTTTTTCAACCTCCACAATATTTAACACATCCTCAAATGTGAGCGGTTCAAAGTAGAGACGATCAGAAGTATCGTAATCAGTACTCACTGTCTCAGGGTTACAATTGACCATGATTGTTTCGTAACCAGATTCTTTAAGTGCAAAGGATGCATGAACACAACAATAATCAAATTCAATCCCCTGTCCTATACGATTAGGGCCACCACCAAGTATCATAATTTTCTTTTTATTCGTGGGTTCAGCCTCGCACTCCTCTTCGTATGTTGAATAGAGATAAGGTGTATGTGCCTCGAACTCAGCTCCACAGGTATCAACTCTTTTATAAACGGGTTTAATATTAGATGAACATCGTCTAGCATGGATATCGGTTGAACTGCAATTGAGAATTTTCGCGATAAAAGTATCTGAGTAACCATTCTGTTTGGTTTTTTTAAGTAGTTCGTCAGTCAATCCATCAAGATTTCCTGTGGAAACTAGTTCTTTTTCAATAGCTATAAGGTCTTGAATATTCTGAAGAAACCAAGGGTCAATAAAAGTGATTTTATATACTTCCTCAACGGAAAATCCGTTCCTAAGTGCTTCTGCGATATACCAGAGTCGATTCCAAAGTGGCTTGTTTAATATGTTTTCTAGTTTGTTTTTAATGGTTTCTTGGTCCGATGTAAAATCACTAGAAATATTTTTTATATTTTTGCTTAAATCAAATACATCAATTTCCAAAGACCGAAGAGCTTTGTTGAGTGATTCTTTAAAGGTACGACCTATGGCCATTACTTCGCCAACCGATTTCATTTGTGTAGAAAGAACAGGGTCGCTTGTGAGGAATTTTTCAAAAGTAAACCGTGGAATTTTTACAACGCAATAATCTATTGTAGGTTCAAATGATACCGGTGTGACACGTGTGATATCATTTTTTATCTCATTTAATGTATATCCAACGGCAAGTTTGGCGGCTATTTTGGCTATTGGAAACCCAGTCGCTTTTGAAGCCAAAGCTGAGCTTCGAGATACTCGAGGGTTCATCTCAATTACTATCATATTCCCATTTTTTGGGTCTACAGCAAATTGAATATTAGAACCACCTGTTTCGACACCAATTTCACGAATGATATCAATTGCAGCATTGCGCATTAATTGATATTCCCTGTCTGATAGTGTTTGAATGGGAGCTACAGTAATGCTATCTCCAGTATGTATCCCCATCGGATCAAGATTTTCAATTGAACAGACTATGACAACGTTATCCATGTGGTCGCGCATCACTTCTAGTTCATATTCTTTCCAACCGATGAGAGACTTTTCTATAAGAACTTCATTAGTGGGACTTATATTAATCGCGGATTTTACAAGGGACTCAAATTCTATAGGTCCATAAGCTATACTTCCACCACTGCCTCCAAGGGTAAATGATGGGCGGATGATTGCAGGGAAACCTGTTTCTTTTACTATTTCCAATGCCTCATCAAGAGTTTGAGCATGCCCGCTAGGGGGGACTTTAAGGCCTATGCTTAACATTGCTTCTTTAAAAAGTTGACGATTTTCGGCTTTTCGAATTGACCTGATATCGGCTCCAATTAATTTAACGTTATATAAATCAAGCACGCCTTTGTCAGCAAGCGCTAGAGCCGTATTTAGACCAGTCTGACCTCCCATAGTGGGTAAAATGGCATCCGGACGTTCTTTCTTGATGATCATTTCAACCATTTCAGGAGTTACTGGTTCTACATAAGTTTTATCAGCAAACCCTGGGTCTGTCATTATGGTTGCTGGATTGCTATTAACCAGGATAACTTCATATCCTTCTTCCTTCAAAGCTTTGCATGCCTGTGTTCCAGAGTAATCAAATTCACAAGCTTGACCGATGATAATCGGTCCAGCGCCAATGAGTAAAATTCTTTTTATGTCAGTCCTTTTAGGCATTAATTTTTATAAATATCTTTAAGTTCAATGTTTCGAGACCGATCTAAAAGTAATCTCATAGAAGAAAGCTTTAATATAAATCTTGTTTGGATTGATTGTATTTCACGAATTATTTTTTTTTGGGTAAATGTATCAATATTTTTCTTTAGCAAGGAGTAATTTTCTTCGTGTTTTTCTTTAATTAATTCTAGCTCAGATAGATCGCTTTTAATTTTAAATAATTTTTTCTCGGAATTTAATCCTTGAATTTTTTTTTGAATTTTTTCTATGGAAGAAATGACTTTATTTAGCTTTTTATTTTCATTCATCAACTTTACATTTTGCAGCTTTAGTTCTTTTGTGTTTACTTTTAGTAACGAGGAAATTTTTTTTGTTTCACTTTTAATGAATTTTTTTGAATCATCTGGGTGAAAACAAAAGTTTCCTGTGAAGTAATAGGTGTTTCCATAAGTAAGAAGTCTCCCCTCGAAAATACTATTTTTGCTGAAATAAAGCTTTCCTGAAGGTTCGACAACCTTATATTGTTCATTATCAAATAAATTAATTACTTTGACATAATCTTCTTTTATTTTTTTGATTATGAAAAGGCCGTGGATGTGAGAGATAAAAACATTGATATTTTTTTGTAGGTCGAGAGATGCTCCTTTCTCGTTATTAATTATTATTTCAAGTACTGTTTGATCTTGTGCCGGTTCAATGCGATCAAAAATATACCATTCAAGAAATAAGGCCATTTGGTTTTCATAGGATTTGTCATCGTCAAAAATATCACCAGCATATTTTTGATATTCCTGACGAGCTACCATTAGGTTGTTTGAATACGGAGGGTTTGTAGCGATTTTAATTAAATACTCGATGCTATCTTTTATCATTTATTTATATCTATTAATTCAGTGAATTCTTTAAATAAGTGTGACGAATCGTGTGGTCCCGGTGATGCTTCTGGGTGATATTGAACCGATAAAATCGGGAGAGACTTATGGCGGATTCCCTCAATCGTATTGTCATTTAAATTAGTGGATGTGATTTCACAGTCACTACTCAGGGATGTCGCATTAACAGCGAATCCATGGTTTTGAGCTGTTATCTCAACGCTACTACTTTTTAAATTAATAATAGGTTGATTGCCTCCATGGTGACCAAATTTTAATTTATAGGTACGCGCTCCTAATGCAAGGCTGAGAATTTGGTGTCCAAGACATATCCCAAATATCGGGATTTTCCCAATCAAATATTTTACATTTTTCAAAGCGTATTCCACTGCTGCTGGATCGCCCGGTCCATTTGATAAAAATATACCGCTTGGGTTCATTGCAAGAACATCTTTAGCCGGCATTGAGGCAGGCACTACTTTTACCCGGCATCCTGCCTGAACAAGCTTTCGCAAAATATTTCTTTTAATCCCAAAATCATAGGCAACAATAAAATAGTTGCTGGACATAGGAGTGCCTTTAAAAGCAGTCTTTCCATTATTCAATTCCCACTCACCCTCGCACCATTCGTATGATTCTTTGCAGGTCACTTCTTTTACTAAGTCACGACCTTCTAAAGAGGGTAATAGATTTGCTTGAGCAACTAACTTCTTTCGATCAGTTGATTTAGTTGAAATTACAGCCTGTTGGGCCCCGGTGTTTCTAATGTGGCGTGTCAATGCTCTAGTATCAATCCCTTGAATTCCTATAATGCCATGCTGAGCAAGAAAATCATGCAATGATTCTTGAGATCGCCAGTTACTTGGGATGGCGCTTAATTCTTTTATAATGAAAGCAGAAAGGTGAGGTCGCTCAGATTCAAAGTCTTCCGAATTAACCCCATAATTACCAATGAGAGGGTAGGTCATGACCACCATTTGTCCAAAATATGAAGGGTCTGTTAGAATCTCCTGATATCCAGTCATACTGGTGTTAAATACTACTTCACCATCAGCCTCACCTTGCGCACCGAAGGACGTTCCTTCAAATATTCTTCCATCCGCTAAGGCCAAAATAGCTTTCATAATTTTTTATAAATTTTTAAAAGGGCTATTAATTTTCATTTACTGAGTAAACAGTTTTTCCTTTGACTAATGTGTGGAGGACCTTTCCCTTAAC
Source organism: Nitrospinaceae bacterium (assembly GCA_029937655.1). Lineage (GTDB taxonomy): Bacteria > Nitrospinota > Nitrospinia > Nitrospinales > VA-1 > Nitromaritima. The sequence continues at coordinate 4,410 of JAPYPK010000003.1, read as the reverse complement.
TTTCCAGCCATCAAAAGGGCTATTCTTACTTTTGGAATGAAATTTTGAAATATCGATGGAGTATTCAAGACTTGGATTAAAAATTAAAATATCTGCTTCGTTACCCAACGAAAGATTTCCAGCTTTTAGATTGAATATATCTGCGGGAGTGGAGGTGAGTTTCTTGATGACATCACCCATAGATAAGATTTTTTCATCTACTAATTTTAAAGAAAGGGGGAGGGCGGTTTCCAATCCAACGATTCCAAAGCACGCATTCTGATATTCGACCTGTTTGTCTGTAATATCATGGGGTGCGTGGTCAGTGGCAATAATATCAATTGTCCCGTCTCTTAAACCCTCTTTAATAGCTTCAACATCCTCAATTGCGCGAAGCGGAGGACTCATTTTTGTGTTTGTGTCATATCCACGCACGGCTTCGTCTGTTAAAGTAAAATGATGGGGAGCTACTTCGCAGGTTACAGGTAATCCTTTGGACTTTGCCTGCCGTACAAGGTCAACAGAGTTTTTACTGCTTATGTGTGCGACATGAAGCCGCCCTCCAGTTTTTTCAAGTAGTGCTATATCACGGTATACCATTATGTCTTCTGCCTCTGCAGGCATGCCTTTTAACCCGAGTTCTGTTGACACCATTCCCTCGTTCATGCAACCTCCCTCTGTAAGATCTAGCATTTCGCTGTGCTGAATCAGTGGAAGTTCAAACATTTTGCTGTACTCAAATGCCCTGCGCATTAGCTCGTTGTTCATAACGGGGCGCCCATCATCTGAAAACGCTATCGCTCCAGCATTTTTCAGATCCGCCATTTCAGACAAACGTTCTCCCTCAAGTTTTTGCGTAATAGCAGCAATGGGGTACACATTGATAATACCCTCAGTCCTTGCTAGGGCTAGAATGTGCTCTGTAACTGCTCGTGTATCGTTTACGGGGTTAGTGTTTGGCATGACTGCCACAGAAGTAAACCCACCAGCTGCCGCTGATTGGCATCCAGATGTAATGGTTTCTTTATACTCGAACCCAGGTTCTCTAAAATGTACATGCATATCAATCAATCCTGGACAAACAACACAGCCTTTGGCATCAATAACGGATGGTTTTTCTCCAGCATCAAAACTTATGCTCCCTGGTGATTCTATAGCTTTAATTATTCCTTTATGGACCAAGATATCCTTTGGTTCATCCAAACTATTGGCTGGATCAATAAACCTTCCATTTTTAATTACTAGTGTCATTTTTGCCTCCTAGAAGGAGATACATCAGGGCCATACGAACAGCAACTCCGTTGGTAACCTGAGTTAATATCAGTGACCGTTTGCTTCTCATAATGTCTGGAGAAATTTCAATTCCACGGTTGACCGGTCCCGGGTGAAAAATAAGAACGTCATCTTTTGCTTTTTCTAAGACTTTAGAGGTAAGGCAATATAAATTAGAGTATTCGCGAATACTTGATAAGAGATACCTGCTTTGTCTTTCTTTTTGTAAGCGGAGCATCATGATAACATCTGTGTCATGTATTACTCCTTCAAAATCATAGCCTACACTTACACCCATCTTATCTATTCCTTGAGGGATCATAGTCGGGGGGCCAATAAGTTTCACGTTCATACCCATTGTTTTCATAGCGTAAATATTAGACCTGACTACTCGACTGTGAGCTATATCTCCAACAATCGTTATATTTAAGCCCTCCAAGCTTCCTTTTGCTTCTCTTATGGTATGCAAATCTAATAAGGCCTGAGTAGGATGTTCATGAAAACCATCACCGGCATTAATAATTGGGCATTTAACATGCTGAGAAATCATTTCAGATGCTCCTGAGAGAGCATGACGTACGACCATAATATCTGGATGCATAGCTTCAAGGTTTAGCGCGGTGTCTATTAGATTTTCACCTTTAACCGAACTACTAGAAGGCCCTGAAATATTGATAACATCGGCACTTAACCTTTTACCTGCTATTTCAAATGAAGTACGAGTTCTAGTACTCGGTTCAAAAAATAAATTAATGATGGTTTTCCCTCGTAATGCAGGAACCTTTTTGATGGGACGAGTGGAAATTTCTTTAAAGGAATCGGCCGTATCTAAAATAGTAGTTATTGCATCATTGGATAGGCTTTTCGTTCCTAAAAGATTTTTATGAATAAACATCAAGGATTATCTACAGTTAGAGGATCTATTATGCAAACTTCATCTTTGCCGTCATCTTCTCGCATTTGAACCTGCACGTGGTTAGCTTTAGAGGTTGGAATATTTTTCCCTACATAATCAGGTCTAATCGGAAGTTCTCTGTGCCCTCTGTCGATCAGGACACCAAGTTGAATAGAGGCAGGTCTGCCAAAATCAATTAGAGCATCAATAGCGGCTCTGATTGATCTGCCCGTAAAAAGCACATCATCAATTAAGACAACGTGCTTACCCTCTAAAGCAAAGGGAATGCTTGTTTTCTCGATTACCGGATTTTGTTTTCCCGCGGATAAATCATCTCGGTATAAAGTTACATCTAAAACTCCAAGGTCTACTTCTAAACCTTCAATATCATTAATTTTTTTTACAATTCTTTTTGCGAGAGTTGCGCCCCTAGTACGGATTCCTACCAATACTAGGTTTGTAGCCCCTTTATTTTTTTCCAGTATTTCATGAGTTATACGCGTTACCGCCCTGGAAATATCTTGTTCGCTTAAAACGGCAGAATTCAATTTTGACTCCAAATTAAGGCAAAAAAATAGCCCCTACGCAAGTTTATACGAAGGAGCTGGCTTATGTATGTAATATAGCATTAGATCCCTTAAAGGTCTCACAGGACCAGTTTAAAGAGTTCAAAGTTAAACAAAAATCATTTTATTTATATGTCGAGGATAAGTCAATAGCTAAAAAAATTCTTAATGTGTTAAACCGAAAAGAAATAATGAGAGTATCAATTTAAAATTATTAAAAATATTTTAAGATTTCTTACTTTTTCTCCAAGTTAGAGACACCTCTCCTTTTCGAACTTTTAATTGACAACCTAATCGCATTCCTTGGTCCAAATCTTCTGGTAGTAAATAATTTTTTTCCTCATCAGTTACTTTCGATAAGTTACTTTTTCCATCTAAAACAGTAAGTTCACAAACACCACAACTTCCCTCGGTACAACCGAAAGCTAAAGAAACATTGATTTCATCACATATCTCAATTAATCGACAACCATCCTCAATTTGATGAATTATCTTGTCTGGAATAAATTTTATGGAAGCCATATCTTATCGTTATATGTTAGAAAAAGTTGACCACAGACATCATTCATTTCTCACAAACCAGAAACTTTTAGCTTGTGAACCAGTTCAAGTTGTTGTTCTGTGAGTTGCTTGGGGTACTTGACAATAATGCGAACTAGCTGGTCTCCCGTATTCTTACCTTGATTGAATGGGATACCAACTCCCTTGATTCTAAGTTTTGTGTGGCTTTGAGTGCATGGAGGAATTGTTAAGAATTTCGAATCATTGAGCGTGGGAACTTCAACTGAAGCACCTAGCAGGGCTTCCGTTGGACTTATTTCTTTACTAATGACTAGGTCATCTCCCTCTCTAGAGAAATGAGGATGTTTATTAATACGTATTTTGAGGTATAAATCCCCATGAGACCCTCCATTCTCTCCAGGTTGGCCTTTCCCAACAAGCCTTAATCGACACCCATCCTTAGATCCTACCGGTACCTTGAAGGTTGTTTCTATTTTTTTTCCGTTTAATTCAATAATTATACTACGTTTAGTACCGAGCGCTGCTTCGTAAAAAGATATATAAAAATCCTGCCTTATGTCCTTTCCTCTGCTTGTACGTGGACCTCCAAAGCCTTGTCCCGACAGGAAACTATCTAGATCGGGAAATCCCCCAGTTCCACGAGAACCGGCTTGGGGGCCAAAAGAACTAAAAGCATCCCCAAAATCAAAGTCTCTGAATATATCTTCTCTTGAAAAACGTTTACGAAACCCATCACTTCCAAATCGATCATATTGAGACCGCTTTTCTTTATCACTCAGAACAGCGTAGGCCTCATTAATCTCCTTAAATTTTTCTTCTGCGCGTGGGTTGTCCTTATTTCTATCGGGGTGATAATTCATGGCATTTTTTCGAAAAGCTTTTTTAATATCTTCCTCAGTAGAGCCACGAGGCACACCTAGTATTGAATAATAATCTTTCACATTTCTAACCACTTGAAATAATTGGAGTTTTCTATTAATATAGGAAAGTTATATTATAATTATAAAGTAATTTTCACTAAAAATGATTAAAAAATTGATTTTAATATTTTTTGTTTCTTCCTTAATTGGTTGCTCGATAAGCTCCCAATCGCAATCGACTGATTCAATAATAAATACAGCAGATCGACATCCCTGGAATCCCGCTGATGAGAATGAGTTGGAACAAAGGCGTATT
>JAPYPK010000073.1 GCA_029937655.1 Nitrospinaceae bacterium | reverse complement strand
TATAAAATTTCTAAGGTTTCACGATTGAATCGTTTCCCATTGCAAACCTCACATGTTACAAAAACATCAGGTAGGAAATGCATTTCTACTTTTAGAACCCCGTCACCCTGGCACGGTTCGCAGCGTCCGCCTTTAACATTAAAACTGAACCGACCGGGTTTATACCCTCTTGTTCTGGACTCTGGAATCTGACTAAATAAATCACGGATATGGGTGAATACGCCTGTATAGGTAGCGGGGTTTGACCGAGGAGTTCTACCAATAGGGGATTGGTCAATATCAATAACTTTGTCAATCAGGTGAACTCCTTCGATTGTTTTGTATTTGCCGGGTTTATCGGTTGATTTCCAAAAGTGTTTAGCTAGAGCCTTGTACAAAATGTCAATAATTAGCGTGCTTTTTCCCGATCCTGAAACACCCGTGACACATATCAAGCATCCAAGGGGTATTTTTACAGTGATATTTTTTAAATTATTTTGCTCAGCACCTCTTATTTCCAGAAAAGAGCCGTTGTTTTTTTTTCTATTGGCAGGAGTTATTATTTTTTGTATTCCTGAAAGATATTGTCCTGTTAATGATACTTTGTCCTTCAAGAGTTTTTTTGGTTCTCCTGAAAAAATAATCTCGCCACCATGGATTCCAGCGCCAAGCCCTATATCGAGAACGTGATCTGCAGCAAGAATAGTTTTTTCATCATGTTCCACTACAATTACTGTGTTTCCTAGGTCGCGCAATTTTTCTAGAGTTTTTAGCAGACGGTCATTATCTCGCTGGTGTAGTCCGATACTTGGTTCATCAAGGACATATAAAACCCCCATAAGACTAGATCCTATTTGCGTTGCCAGACGTATTCTCTGGCTTTCTCCACCTGATAAAGTTGCTGAGGAACGATTTAGCGTTAAGTAGTCGAGCCCTACATTTATTAAAAATCCAAGTCGTTCATGAATTTCTTTTACAATACGTCGAGCAATGTCATTTTCCTGTCGGGTTAATTTGAGTGTCTTGAAAAAATCATATAGGTGGTCAATAGAATGTTCAGTTAGTTTTATGATGTTATGACCACCTACTCGAACAGAAGTTCCTTCTTTTTTTAGTCTAGAACCATTGCAGGATGGGCATGGTAGAGTACGCATAAATTTTGTAATTTCTTCTCTTGAAGAAACGGAATCAGTTTCATGGTATTTTCGTTTAAGTTCTGGTATGACTCCCTCAAAGGATCCAGAATAGTATTGTTGTTTGTCATTATGCTCGTATATATATTTGATAGATTCATTGCCTGCTCCGTATAAAAGGGTATTTTGGATGGTCTTAGGCAGGGCTTTAAATGGAATATTAAGTTTGAATTTAAAATGTTTTGCAATACTTTCCAACATTTGATGAAAATTTACAGATGTTCGTTTTTCCCAAGGTTGGATTGCTCCCTCCCTTATGGATAAAGAAGGATCCGGCACGATAATCTCTGGATCGATAACCATTTTGGTTCCTAGTCCATCGCAAGAAGGGCAGGCGCCATGAGGACTATTAAATGAAAAAAGACGCGGTTCTAATTCCGGGAAACTTATATTGCAGTAATTACAGGCAAACTTTTCGCTGAATAATAACTCTTTATCTTTTTCATTTTCTTTGATAATGGAAACAACAAGAGTGCCGCCTCCTTGTAATAGTCCTGTCTCCACTGAGTCCGTAAGCCTCTTTCCCATATTTTCTTTGATAACAAGTCGATCGACTACGACTTCTATCGTATGTTTAAATTTCTTATCTAATGTGATTTCCTCTACCAAAGATCGAATCTCGTTATTTATACGGACTCTGACGAATCCTTTTTTTCTCAATTCTTGAAGTTCTTTTTTGAATTCTCCTTTACGTTTGCTGACAACCGGAGAGAGAACCATTATTTTAGTTTTTTTTGGAATCGACTTAACTTGATCGACAATTTGTTGGACGCTTTGGGAAGAAATTTCTCGTTCGCATTCATAGCAGTAAACGCGACCGATTCTTGCATAAAGGAGGCGCAGGTAATCGTAAATTTCTGTTACTGTCCCAACCGTGGAGCGGGGGTTTCTGCTTGATGTTTTTTGTTCAATTGATATGGCAGGTGAAAGTCCTTCAATAGAATCTACATCCGGTTTTTCCATTAACTCCAGGAATTGACGTGCATATGTTGAAAGGGATTCAACGTACCTTCTTTGACCTTCAGCATAGATTGTATCGAATGCTAAAGAAGATTTCCCTGAACCGCTTAACCCAGTGATTACTACTAGTTTATTTCGCGGAAGACTTGCTGTAATATTTTTGAGGTTGTGTGTCCGAGCGCCTTTGACGATAATATTTTTATGATTCATGAAACATATTCATCCACTTCTGATCAACAATATTTTTTACTTTTTCGGACATCTCAATCTCATCAGGCCAATGTTGGCTGTAGCCATCTTCTCCAGCTTTGCATGTCACATCAATGCCAACTCGATTTCCGAAGAAATACATGTCTCTTTTAGGATCTATGTTGTTGAGTATTTTCCATAATATCGTCGATGTGTCATTTATGTTTTCGTGACCTTCTAGAACTACTAGTATTGTTATTGAGGAGAATTCATTATTGCTCATGAACCTATCGATAGCTTTGGATCCTTGTTGCGGGTATTTTTTTTCTAGCGTAGCAAACGCAACTTGATGCAGGCCTTTTTGTTCTATAATTTTACAGGATGTAAATTCGGTAAACTTTCCAAGAATATTTTCTGATAAAGGTAATGTCGTATTCTTATCACTTTCTAGCTTGGTTCTAGCTTCCTCCTCACCCTCAATTTTATTTGTTAAATCAATTCCCAGTTTGGACCCATAAAGAGCCTTGTTAGACGCGTGGTTAAGCACATCTAAAATACCTTCGGATAAAAATAGGTCACGTGTGAAATCAATTTCATTTAATAGTATTTCAGTAATTGCCTTATTGCTTTGAATGTCAACGCTGTGATCAAAGACGATGATAGTTTTGACAAAACTCATTTGTCCCATTCCCCATAGGGCGCTCATTAGCCTTCTTGCTTGCATGGGAAATCGTTTCTCGATTGAAATAATAACAAGATTATGAAAAACGCCCACGACGGGCATATTCATGTCGATAATTTCTGGTAGCTGGGTTCGCATCAGTGGCAAAAATATTCTTTCAGTCGCTTTGCCTAAATAAAAATCTTCTTGTGGGGGTTTTCCAACGATGGTTGTAAGATAAATCGGGTTTTTTCGATGCGTAATTGCAGTGATGTTGAATACCGGATAATCTCCATCTTGTGAGTAATAGCCCGTGTGATCGCCAAAGGGACCTTCAAGGCGCATTTCTGATGGATCAATAAACCCTTCTAGTACTATTTCAGCACTCGCGGGAATTTCGAGGTCAACGGTTTTGCACTTAACGAGTGGTACTGGAGACTTTCTTAAAAATCCAGCAAAAAGAAATTCATCGATACCATAAGGCAATGGTGCGCTTGCAGAATAGCAAACAGCAGGGTCTGCTCCTATGGCGACTGCGCATTCCATGATTTTGCCCTGTTTCTTAAATTCATGAAAAAAATGGGCGCCATCTTTGTGAATATGCCAGTGCATCCCGGTAGTTTTCTTGTCATAAACCTGCATGCGGTAGAGTCCTACGTTTCTCAACTTTTTATCGACAGTTCTGTTTACTACAATGGGGAAGGTGATGAACCGTCCCGCATCATTAGGCCAGCATTGCAGTATAGGAATGATTCCAAGGTCTACGTCATTTCCTGTAAGGACAACCTCCTGGCAAGTGCCTTTTCGTGCGCTAACTATTTTTGGGGGAAAAGCAGCCGCCTCAAGGAGCATAGGCAGAAGTTTTACTTTTTCAAGGAGCGATGAAGGAGGTTTGATTTTAAGGTATTTGTCAATATCATTGGGTATTTTTTCTATATCGTGAACACTCAATGCAATATTTATTCGTTTACTACTACCAAAAGCGTTTATGAGAACAGGTATATTTGAGCCTTCGACATTTTCAAAGAGTAAAGCTTTTCCTCCGTCTGATTGATTAGAAACTCGGTCGGTTATTTCAGTTATTTCTAAAATAGGTGATACATGATCCTTGATACGGACTAGTTCATTTTCATTTTCTAGTCGATCAACAAACTCTCTGAGTGAATGATATGCCATAAATAATAGTTTAGATTAAAACCTTCATTATAATGGTTAATAGCACACAAGGTCTAAAATATTCGTGTTTTGCTAAAGAACGTATAAAAATAAAAGAGTTTTCTATGAAAATGAGAGGGGTTGTTTCTTTTAACAGCGGCAGGAAAGATTGAAATTAAACTTAGATAATGGACCTATAGTTACCCATCTCTGCCATATTTATCTTCATATCGAGTGATGTCATCTTCGTCCAGTTTATCTCCGAGCTGTACTTCGATGATAATGAGGGTGGTTTCATCCGTGTTAGTCAATCGATGCTTGGCACCTTTAGGAATTTCGACGAATTGATTAGCATTTAAAGTTTGCGATGTTTCTCCAATTTGTACCTGGGCAACTCCAGAAACAACAGTCCAATGTTCGCTTCTGTGGTCATGGGATTGTAAACTTAGAGACTCGCCAGGTAAAACTTCTATGCGTTTGACCAGATAGTTGGTTTCTTTATGAAGTATGGTGTAGCTGCCCCATGGGCGAGTTTCTGATGTTGTCGCCCTAACTTCGGGTCGTTTTTCTAACTTTATTTTTTCTACGATTTTTTTTATATCTTGCGCTCGTTCTTTTGCGCAGACAAGCAACGCATCCGGGGTATCAACCACTATAATATTTTTAAGTCCAAGCACGGCAACTAGTCGATTTTCGGCCTGAATGATCGAATCACTATTTTCTACAGAAACCACGTTTCCATTTATGACGTTGCCATGGGAGTCATTTTTTGAGATTTTTGCAAGTGAGGTCCAGGTGCCAACATCATTCCATCCTATTTCTGCCGGAAGAACAGCTACTTTGGTTGATTTTTCCATGACACCATGATCAATCGATACTGATTCTAGTGAATGAAATATTTTTTTCCCAGATTCACTCAATTTTTGATAGGGATATTTCCCTTTGATTGGGGCCGTATTGCTCGTGAGTTTTTCGAGTTGTTCGTGGAGTTTAGGTAAGAATAGGCTTATTTCATTGAGTAAAGTAGAGACCTTCCATACAAATATACCGCTATTCCAGTAGTAACTACCTTCTTTTAAATATTTTTCTGCTGTTAGCTTGTCGGGTTTTTCGATAAACCGATCGACCTTGAAAGAATTTTCTTCGATTGCTTTACCTTGCTTGATGTATCCATAACCGGTTTCGGGAGAAGTAGGTTTAATTCCAAGAGTAACAAGATGATTTTCATTAGCAATAGTTTCAGCTTGCTTCAATAACTTCAGAAATGGTTCGATTGTCGTGATCACGTGATCGGCGGGGAAAACTGCCATGATGGCATCTGGATTTCGTTGACTTAATATTTTTGCTGAATACCCTATTGCAGCTGCGGTGTTACGCGCGATTGGCTCAGTTAAAAGCTGCGATGGAGGGACTCCCATTTTTTTTAATTGGTAACAGGTTTCGAACGCGTGTTGTTCGTTAGTAATTACCCATATGTTTTCAACGGGAATGACAGGGCTTATCCGGCCCACTGTATTCTGAATAAGTGTTCCCTGGCCGGATATATTTAGCAATTGTTTTGGAAGGTTTTCTCGGCTTTTTGGCCAGAAGCGGGTGCCGCTGCCGCCAGCTATTATAACTGCATGCATAATTCTTTATTTTCTATGTGATAAGATTTAACAAAACTTTATAGGAATATTGAAAAAGCGGATAGATTGACTCTTGATAGATAATTGAATCCATTTATGTTAAGTTTAACGACTCTTCATAGCATTTTGAATTCAATGGTATTGCATATGAATTTAATCGTAAATTCTGCAACCATTTTATCCAATTAAGCGTCAAAGAACTAGAAAATAAGTCGGTTTTTTGGGAGGTTGGACTATTTTAGTCTAATCAAAAAAACCTTCTTGTATATTTGAGGGCATATGGAAAAAGCAATTTTTTATCCCTTTCTCATGTTTGTTTTTTCGATCACTATGATTGGGGGATGGATACCAACAATCAAGCTGTGGTCGCAAGAAACTTTTCGCCTTGTGATTAGTTTTTGTGCTGGTATTCTACTCGGCGCAGTTTTTTTTCATGTTTTACCAGAGATTTCTACAGTTCTTGGCAGGCAATTGGGTTATTCGGTTATGTTTGGGTTTCTCCTTATATTTATTCTGGAGAAATTTATCATGGTGCACCCTTGCGAAGAAGGGGAATGCGATTATCATAAAATCGGGATTGCAGCATATGTAGGAATAGGTTTCCATAGTATTCTTGATGGAATTGCTATCGGTGCTGGAACCATGATGAACTTGAGCTTCATTATTATTCTTGCCGTGACACTTCATAAATTTCCCGCTGCTCTGGCATTGAGCAGTCTATTGGTCAAAGGGAAAGAGTACACCAAAAAGAAGATTTTGTTATCAATGTTCATTTTTGCATTAGCGACTCCCGTCGGAGCGTTGGTCGCAGTTTTTATTTTTCAAGGTGTAGATGATTATGTAGTCGCCACGGCACTTGGAATTTCTGCAGGAACCTTTCTGTTTATTTCAATAGGTGATCTTTTACCCACAGTTTATGAAGAACATGAGAAAGGCTATAAAAATCTTGTTTCATTGTGCTTGGGAACTTTAGTCATGATCATTCCTCATGCCCTTGTTTGACTTTTTACTCAAGAGACAAACACGTAATACCACTCCTTTTTTATAAAGAATGATTCTGGGAAAAATAAAACCTTATCTGCCGTATATGCGTAAGTATCGTCGTGAAATGACGATCGGCATTGTGGCTCTTTTGTTTGCAGACCTTGCCGGTTTATCGATTCCATGGTTATTGAAAATGGTTGTAGATGAACTTCCAAATAATCCTTCGG
>JAPYPK010000072.1 GCA_029937655.1 Nitrospinaceae bacterium | reverse complement strand
GCATCTATTACTATATCTTGTGAAGCTGAAGTAAAGGTAAGGATTAGAGCAATCAATGCCACCAGCAATGGTGTATCCTTCGGGGAAGTAAAACCTAACATAACAATTAAAACCATTAAGGCTAATTGCGTGCCCAATATCCATCCTCGGCGTCTGCCTAAAAAAGGAAGCGCATATCGGTCTAGGAGAGGGGCCCAAAAAAACTTAAACACATAGGGGAGCCCAACAAGACTAAAAAGTCCTATCGTTTTTAAATCTACTCCTTCAACGGCCATCCATGCTTGAAGAGTCCCCCCTGTAAGTGCCAAAGGCAAGCCAGAAGCAAAACCAAGGAAAAAAACCGCTACAACTCTACGGTTGGCCAAAGATTTTAAGGTAAGTATATATTTTTCAGATGAAATAACACCCATATACCATTAATTTACAATAAGTTATAAAAGTTTATCCTGCTATGAGTAGCGAAATTAAAGGGAAAATCAATAGGGGAAATGATGAGCATAGATGAAAGATTGCTAAAGTAGTAGAAGTCACATAAAATTCATTGGAAACCAAACTACATGTTAAGGACTTTTTGACCAGAAGTCATTGATTTTTTAGTAACATTTATTGCTAAATTATCCGTTAAAAGAGCAATAACCCCTTATATATTATGAAAAACTCCGAATCCTTACAGTTAGTAAAAGAACAACTCAAAATTAAGTCAATCGAGTTTCGTAAAGTTGAGGAGAATAACACCACAGTCAATAAAAAGATCAAAACTCTGATTACGGAAAACCAAGAAGAAGTAAAAAAACTAAAGTCTGCCATAGTCAAAAAAGATACGGAAATCCAACAAAGGGAAAGGGAGATAAGAAGTTCCTCAGACCAACTAAAAGTAGCTCAGGAATCAGCAAAAAACCAGGCTCCAGCCACAGGAATCGACCCTAAAATAATCAAAAAAATAAAAGAACTAAAGCTATACACAGAGAAATTAAAGAAGAAACTTGAGAGCGAACAGACTTACAACAAAAAATTTGAAAAAGAAAAAAGCGTTCTTTTAAAAGAAGTAAAAAGATTAAAAAAAGAGGAAGCAAAAACTGACGAGTTATACAAACGAGTAGAACAATATAAAAAAGAATTAGCTAATGCAGAAAACTCTACAAATGAAGTAGATGAATCACTAAAGAAATCAATCGAAGAAAAAGATGTGCTCATCAAAAAACTCAAGACCGCGATAAAGAAGGACATGAAAGCAGCTGACATTCCAGAAAAAATAAAAAAGGATGAGCGATTTGAAGGAATGAAACCAGGAGAAATCATCGTGGTTCTTGACGAAGACATCTTAAGAATGGAAAAAGAACGTAGGAAGGCAAAAAAAAGATTTGAAATGCTCAAAGAAACTAATGAAGAAATAGAAAGCAAACTTAATTTATTACAGGAAGAAAAAGCTTCTGGCTCGGGTCCTGGTGACACAAATTCGGATGCTAGATCAGCGACTGTGGAGGAGTTTGGGGGGGGGCTCGAGGCGTTCCTTTTAACCTATGCCGACATGATCACCTTGCTTCTGGTTATCTTCGTAATGATGTACACCGCATCCAATATCGATCAAGAAAAATTTGCCGAGGCAATGTCCTCATTCCAGGAAAAAATAGTCAAAATCGAAAGTGTGAATGTACGATTGACACAGGATGAATTAAAAATGCTTGAAAAATTACGCGAACTGGTAAAAGACAATATAGACCCTAATGCACTCATTGCAGGTGACACAAAAACTATTACTTTTAAAATACCAAGTTCAGATTTGTTTGGACCTGGCAGTGCGACTATGGTAGAGGGTGCGGGAGCACTTATCCTAGAGACCATCGAGGACGAAATGAGGGATGGAGTCAAGCAAGTAATTGTAGATGGTCATACTGACAACGTTCCAACAAAAACGGCAATGTTCCCATCAAATTGGGAGTTATCAGCAGCAAGAGCCTCTAGCGTAGCCAGGTTTATCATCAAGAAAATGCGATTTAATCCTAAATTTTTAGTGGTTTCGGGCTACGGATCAGAGCGTCCTATAAAAGCTAACACCACTGATGACAACAGGGCATCGAATAGGCGCGTAGAAATCAAAGTAGTAAAAGACAAAAATGTAGCCGCAGCTCAAGCAGCCAAAAAGAAAGCTCATGAATTGAAAGCTGCGAACGAAGCTGCAGGATATGAAAATTAAAACAAGAGGACAGAATAAAACCTAACAATAAGCTATATGATTTTCAAAAGCATTTTATTTCTAATAAACATATAAAAAATTAAATTGAACTGAATGTAGTCTATTTACTTCAATCACAATACCAATGGAACCAACAAAAGAAAAACAGAATGATGCCGAAACTTTATTTTATAACCGGCAAGCCTTTAAAAGGTTCAATCAGTTTAAAATCGACCGGACACTGAACACATTGTCTCCGATTGATCGACTGATCTTCACAACGGCACCTCGCCTTTTGCATGTTAATCAAGAAGGACTTCCCGGTTACGTTGACGAAAAAAATGTTCCCTGTGGAATCATGAATTTTACAATGGATCATGAGTCTTTGGTTGCTGCAGAAAAACTTTTCCCTGATACCATCATAAGACGCCAAGCAAATCTCAACCCCGTCATTCACACCGCTTTACTCATGGGTTCTCTTGGATCCATTGCACAAAGTAAAAAATCTGATCTCGATTACACATTGCTAGTTGACAATAATAGTTTCACCCCCGAGAGTCTGAAACTATTTCAAAAAAAATTAAACCTCATCGAAACATGGACCTGGGATAACTATCATCTAGAAACTCATTTCTTTATCAATGACCACAATGAAGTCCGTAATAATATATTCGGAGAAAGTGACAGTGAGAGTACTGGTTCTGCTCTCGCAAAGCTACTTAAGGAGGAGATGTACCGGACTATGATTATAGTTACGGGCAAAATCCCATTTTGGCTGATTGCTCCTGTTGACTGTGATGACAATCGTTATACTGAATTAATGGAGATGATTCAAAACAATGAAACTCTTCTCAAACGAGAAGAGTACATCGACATGGGAAACGTTGATGACATTTCAGACGGTGAATTTTTTGGTGCCTCCATCTGGGCACTCATTAAATCATTCAAGTCTCCTTTCAAAACCTTGATGAAGATGGGGGTTTTGGAAGACTACATGTTCACAGAAACCAAATCGAACCTGCTATGCCACCAAGTAAAACAAAGAATTTTTGACGGAACTCCTTATGAGAAAATAGACCCTTACCTTCTGATGTTCACACGCGTACAAAAATTTTTTTCAGACACAAAAAATGACCCTGAGGTGGATGCCTTACGCGCAGCATTTTATCTTAAGGTGGGCACGCAAGTTTCAGGGGAAGAGCTAGAACACGGCTCAGAACATTGGAAAAAAATCACCTTAATAAAAATGCTTAAAGATTGGGGTTGGGATGGATCTAAGGTCGACCACATAAATAAATACTACATTGACTGGCAGATGAATCAAAAGGTTGAACTGGGTGATCGAATCAACAAAATTCTCATGAGCTCGTACAAAAATATTTCTGAGAAAAATAGCAAGCTAGACGCAAGTGAAACTTTAATTACGGAAAAAGATACAAATCTACTTGGTCGAAAACTATTTAGTGCTTATCGAACTGCACCCAATAAAGTTGAAAATATTGGAGCCCTTGTTGATGGCAAAACAAACGAGCAGTTTCTAACATTTCTTCACGAAAAACCAAAATCTAAAGAAGAAAGTGGCGCCTGGCATCTCATTCGAGGTAAAGCGCCAGCCCATATTGATCAAGTGGACCCAGACTTTATAATCAAAAAAACGACCTTATTGCCATCTCTAATAGCCTTTGCGGCAAACAACAGTCTATACAAAAAAAAAGTAGAAAAATACGACGATGAAAACACAGAGGTCTTGCTTCAGGCGGAGGGAGGATCAATAAGGAGTAAAGATTTATTCCATCTACTTGATCAAATTTCTTCATTTATTGCCTCAGTAAATATAGCGGCAATTTCAAATGACGATCTACTAGCGGACGCGCAAATTAAACAACTTTTTATGATCGTGGATTTTGGAAATCCTCCACCTATGCTAGTTACCACTGGCGATATAAAAGCGTGTAAAAACTCTAAAGAACTAAATGAGTTTCTTAATAACCGGCTGGAGAGAATCCAGAGTATCTCAACGATATATATCACCACATGGGGAGAACTGTTCTGCAAAACATATTCAGGCCTTAATTGCATGGATCGTACACTTTCTGAATTAAGCCCTCAATTGACCCCTGAACGCGTGGAAGCACCCAATTTTCTAAAGTATTACATCCCTTGCGACCGTAGAGAAGTAATTCAGATACCGTGGTTGGATGGTTATGTATTGCGTTCACTGAAAATAAGGTCAAAGTCAACCTCTGACAAACCTTCTACTTGAATAATTAATTTATGGCTACAGCAGCAAAAGCATCTCAAGACATTGACTTCGGAAGTGATTCCGAATCAAACTCCGGTCTTGACACAGGAACTTTACTTGGTGTGATTGGAGGAGTTGGGCTCATTGTAATCGCTGTCATTCGCGGTGGTGATTCAGATATATTCATGAATCTGAATGCAGTATTGATCGTGGCGGGAGGAATGGTGTCTACTTGCTTCATTGCTTTCCAATCCAGTAAAATTCTTGAAATGGTTCCAGTGGTTATTAATGCATTCAGGCCCGATGTCATGAAACCGGTAGATTATATAGACCAGATTATGTCTCTGGCGTCAAAATATCGTTCTGGCGGCATGAAAGTTCTAGAAAATGCAGAAGCAAAAGTGGAAAACCGTTTTTTGAAAAATGGTATCGCTATGATTGTCGATGGTTATAATGGAAGGGAGATTTATGCAGTTCTCGATCATGAAATCAACTCGCTCGTCGAACGACACAATGCCGGACAAAAGATCTTACGTTTTGCAGGCGTGCAGGCACCCGTATTTGGGATGGCTGGAACGCTCATTGGTCTCATTCAAATGCTCATGCATATTGACAACCCATCAACCATTGGACCGGCACTAGCTACCGCGTTGATCACAACATTCTACGGTCTGATTCTTGCTAATCTCCTTGTAACCCCTATTACCGCAAAACTAGCCTTGCGTACTGAAAGTGAAGTAACACTAATTAAAACCATTCGTATTGGTATTATGGGGATTTTTGAGAAATCAAATCCCGCAAAAATTCAAAAAAATATGAATGCGCTATTATCACCTGTGGAACGAAAAGAATAGCCATGTCCAATGTTGACGAAGTCACATCTCTTTTAGCAAAAGAATCCAAGCAAGATGGAGTCGACTTCACTGAATACGATCTTAACGGTGCCAACATTAATGGTGCGAGTTTTATCTACGCAACTTTTGATAAAGCAAAATTAGAAAACACTGAACTCACTGGCATCAATTTTTCCCAGGCTTCCCTTGAAGGAAGTTCATTAAAAAACTCTACACTTACAGATATTGATTTCACTGGAGCAAAATTAGCTGGGGTTAATTTTGAAGAAACGGTCTTTGTGAACTGTAACTTTAAAAACGTCACCGCAGAAAATTGTGAACTCTCAAGTGCCAATTTTAAAAATTGTAAGTTGAGAGGTTCCAATCTAAATCATTCCAATTTTTATTCAGCTATCTTCGAGGAGTGCGACCTTTCATTTTCAAGACTTATGTATACCTATATGAAACAGGTAGAAATAAACAAATCAACAATGAAAGGTGCTAATGCAAGAGGATCGGACCTAAGCTTTTCCAAGATTAATGAAACGGACTTATCAGGGGCAATCTTGAAATATTCAGACTTAAGTTCCTGTACATTTAAAGGAGTAAAGTTAAGCAATGCCAACTTAATTGGAGTGGACTTCAAGGATGCTTTTTGTTCTGGAATCCAAATCGATGAAGCTAACTTCGAAGGGGCCGATCTTACCTACGCCAACCTTGAAGGCTCTAATCTTCAAAACTCATTTTTTCTTGAGGCTAACTTACACGGCACCAATTTCACCAACGCGAACTTAGCTGATGCCTATCTAGTAGACGCAAATATTGCAAAGGCCATTACAAAGGGTGCTAACTTAGAGAACACAATACTTGAATAATTACATTTAAACACTCCCTCTTCTTTAACATTAACAACACCACCTTTTATTTCAACCAACCACTCAAGTTTAAACTAACACTGATACTGTAATTTTATTTGGGTGTTGTTAATTGTTTTACACATCGAAAACCAACGTTTACAAAATAGTCATTAGGGTCGGCTTCCGTTCTAGAAAAGGCGTAACGGAAAGCCTCCAAAAAATAGTGCCCAGACTTTTGAAAGGCATTTCCTCGCAACACCTTTAGTGTTTTTCCGTATCGTTGATTTTTATAAGTGCTACCCGGGTAAGCTTGATACCAGTCCATGGTCCACTCCATAACATTACCACCTAGATCATAAACTTTATATGGGCTAATATCAGCAGGATACATACCCACCTCAACCAAACCTCTTGCCCCGTCAATACCCATATTAGACTTTCCTTTTTCGTAATCATTCCCCCAGGGGTATATACGGCCATCTATTCCCCGGGCAGCTTTTTCCCACTGTGCTTCTGTTGGTAGTGATTTTTGCGCCCAAAGTGCATAGGTCAATGCCTCTCTCCATGTAACGTGCGTGACTGGATAACGTTCTTTCCCTTCAGCATAGGTCCCATTATTCCAATGTCCCGGCAATTCATCATAACCGGATGAATCAAGAAACTGTTTATATTCTTCGTTGGTTACTTCATATTTATCGATATAATAAGAATCAAGAAATATTTTTCTGATTGGATGTTGATCTAAAAACAGTGGCTTGACTGCGCCTATTTTAAGGTGGGTTTTCTCATCATCTATTTTATTAGTTCCCATAACAAACTCACCTGCCGGGACAAGAACCATCTCTTTCCCATCAATTGGCGAAATGTTTACCG
>JAPYPK010000071.1 GCA_029937655.1 Nitrospinaceae bacterium | reverse complement strand
GTGAGCATGCGGCAATGGAGCCTCGTCATATGGGTGGCCGTGCATTTATTGCAAAGTCCTACGCTAGAATTTTTGAAGCCAATCTTAAAAAACAAGGGTTATTACCTTTGACCTTTGGCAATAAGGACGACTTCGAAAAAATACAAGAAAAAGATAGGATCACAATCTCAGGCCTAGATACCTTGACTCAAGGAGAGACTCTCACTGTTCACATAAACCATGATGATGGCAGTACTGATGAAATTATCGTTGAACATAGCCTTAACGAGCAAGAGATCCAATGGTTTAATCATGGTTCTGCCCTTAATTATGTTGGGTCGCAAAAATAATCTAAAAAAAGGAAAAAACAAAAAAACCAAGGCCTCGACAGCCTTGGTTTTTTTATGAATAAACATTAAAAATAACTACTAAGCGGGGATTTCCACCCTTTTTTACGCTTTCTCTAGATAATATGCACCCAGAAACCCTTTGTATTCACAATGGGTGCCTTCTGCCACTTTTAAATGGCCATTACATACTTTAAATTTTGAGTCTTTTTTTATAATATTGGGCAACCATTATTAAATATAATTAACCTTATCTGGTTTGGAATTATTCAACTTAACTATTTTTTATAAACACCCTCTCTGATAATTTTAAGTAGACGCCCTGGATTGAGAGTGTCACTTTCCTTAATGCCATTAATAGTAGCAATTTCATAAGAATACCTATCATCATTAAAAACCTTATTAGAAATACTTTTTAAGGTATCTCCTTTTTGAACCTTAAAAATATCTAGATACTTAGATTTACTTTTTTTCTTATCTTTAAGATGTTTTTTTCCCCCATAAACCAAACCTTGTAATTTCTGCAGATAAATATTGCCATTAATTATGGGAACAGTATATTTTCGTGTTAGAGATGATGCAAATGTGCCGCCCTTCACAATGCGTTCTTTTGTTTCAGGGTGACTGGCCAGAAAACCATGATAAGCTTGTCCACTCATAATTTCTTGTTTTCTAAGATTTTTTAAAAAACTTACCATAGCAAGCGGGTGATAACCTGCTTCAACAGAGTTAAGCATTCCATGCGAGTCAGATTCTAGTTCAGCTTCTCGACCATACCCCATATTAATTTGTTGAAAAAGAGCGGTGCTCACTGCCAACCATTTTCCTGCATTTTTAGGACTTGCTATAGCTCCGCCCACTGATAAAATTTGAGAACCTATAGACCTAATCATAAGTTTAGCTCCATGATGTAAAGTCACATGGGCTATCTCATGTCCAATTACTGACGCCAGTTCAGATTCATTGTTGAGAACAGCAAGCAATCCTCGAGTAACGTAAACATATCCTCCAGGCAGTGCAAATGCATTAATCTGAGAGCTATCAACTAACTTAAAATGAAACTTCCTAAACTCTTTATTAGAAAGTTTAGAAACCAGTTTTTGGCCAATTGTATTTACATATAACTGTAAAGATTTATCTTGATAAAGACCAAATTGAAGTATTATTTGCTTATCACCAGAACGACCAATTTCAATTTCTTTTTTTTTGGAAATGAATGGTACTGCATGAACAGGAGGGACAAGAGAAAAACTAAAAATAAAAAAAACTATGGATGCGAAAATAAAACGCGACTTTTCATTAGATAATATGACCATAGAATGAGAAACACTTGAACAGGTTAAATTTAACCGCCCAGCGCTTTAATTTTAGAGTCGATGATATTAATTTTGGAATGACTAGGGAATTTATTTTGCATTTCTCTTAATGTCAATAATGCATCGTTTTTTTCATTATTCAACTCATAACAACGCGCAAGCCCCACGTACACATCAAATAGTGGGTATTCATTCGAATACTGAATGGTGGCTTTGTATGCATTAATTGCGCTTTTATAATCTTTTTTTCCCTCAAGAGAAAAAGCAATCCCCAAATTAGCTAAATGATGATGTAAGGGTGAACGTGATCCATTTAAAATATCCTGATAAAAAAGTATAGCCTTATCATAATTGGCATCGTTAAAATATTCGTCAGCAAGCACCAATAAAGCTCGTTGTTTTTGTAAACCTTCGCTAAACTCGTCTAAAATTATTTCTATTTGTTTGATTTTGTCCTTAGAGTTACTCTCTTTAGATGATTTAGCCTGCTCTACCTTGAAATATAATGATTCCATATCAAGACTTTTTTTATTCTGATTATACTTAATCCATAAACCTGAAAAAACCACGACAATTAACGATATAATAAAAGAAATTATCTTTATTTTGTGCTTGGAGCAATAGGCGATAAGGATATCAGTGGTTGATATAAACTGATCGGGCTGAATTAAATCCTTACGACGTACTTTTGCAGTTTTAGCCATATTTTACTAATCTCCAAAAAAAATATTCAACTAAATTTGAATACAAATATTTAATCTAAATCATTATAATGCAGTGGTTTTTGTCATTACATACCTATTATTATATATAAGCTAGTTGCATGTATATCTTTGGCTGAACAAGAATTATAACATGATTCATTTAATCATTATTTTAAGATAAGAATAAATGTCAAAAAAATCCATAAGTGTTATTGGTGCTGGTAGTTGGGGAACTGCTTTATCCATACATTTAGCTAGGAATGGACACAAGGTCAATCTATGGGTGTATGAAAAATTACTGTGTGAGCAAATAAAAGAAACAAAAGAAAACTCAATATTCCTACCTGGATTCAACCTTTCAAACCTCATTTATCCCACAAACTCACTAGAAGAAGCAATCGGAGAAAACAACGTTATTCTCATAGTAGTTCCAACTAGTTTTATTAGAACTATCGCTGAAACAATGGCCCCTCTTTTAAACCCAGATAGCGTCATTATAAACGCTGGGAAAGGTATAGAAACAAATTCATTGTGCATTATTCGGGAAATATTCAAACAAACACTACCCCCTACGTGCCATTTTGCAACCTTATCAGGACCAACATTTGCGACTGAAGTTGCACGAGGAGAACCATCCGCAATTGTTGCGGCTTCAGAAGAGATAAACGTATCCAATCAGATCAAAACATTTTTTTCAAGTACATCTCTCAAGGTTTTTACAAGCGATGACCCTATTGGTGTTGAAATAGGAGGAGCCTTGAAAAATGTAATGGCAATCACGACGGGTATTTCTGATGGGCTGAAAATGGGACACAACACCCGAGCTGCTATTATAACTAGAGGCTTGGTTGAAATTACTAGAATTGGAACTGCTTTAGGGGCAAAACCTGAAACTTTTTCCGGACTTTCTGGTTTAGGGGACCTAGTTCTTACATGCACAGGTGAACTCAGTCGCAACAGGCAATATGGGATTCGAGTCGGTCAAGGAGAGAAACCACATGAGATTTCCAATAATATGAAAGTTGCCGTCGAGGGCATTTTCACTCTTAAATCAGCTCATGCGCTTATATCTAAGTTAAATTTACAGGCTTCCATCATTGATGAAACATACAATGTTGTATACAAAGCTAAGTCTCCCCACCAAGCACTAAAAGATTTAATGCAAAGTAAAACCACCACAGAATTTGTCGGGATAAAGGGTATATAGTGGACAAAAAAGAACTACAAATGATTCTTCAAAGATTATACGATCAAAAGCTAAGCCCTGATGAAGTAATCAAACAATTAGCCACCCTCCCCTACGAAAACCTAGATTTTGCAAAAGTAGACCACCACCGATCTTTAAGGAATGGTTTTGCCGAAGTTGTTTACGGAAAAGGGAAAACAGCAGGCCAATTAGTAGCTATCATCCAATCATTATATAAAGCAAAAAGTGATATTCTTGTAACAAAACTTGAACATAGTGCATACGAAAATATTCAACAGGAACTTCCCCCCGAGTGTATATATGACAATATTTCTTTAACTCTGGTTCTAAGTAAAAAGCAAAATAAAAATAAGATTGGTCGCATAATAATTGTTTCTGCTGGAACAGCAGACATGCCAATAGCTGAAGAGGCAAGAATTACAAGTGAATTTTTTGGCAGCAAAACAGAAAAACTTTTTGATGTAGGCGTTGCTGGTATTCACCGACTTTTGGACAAAATTAATTTACTGCGTGAGGCTCGTGTAATTATCGTAATTGCCGGGATGGATGGGGCTCTAGCTAGTGTAGTTGGTGGGTTGGTAAGTTCTCCGGTAATAGCTGTTCCAACAAGTATAGGCTATGGTGCATCATTTAATGGCGTTTCGGCGTTACTAGCAATGTTAAATAGTTGTGCCTCAGGGGTAGCAACCGTAAACATTGATAATGGGTTTGGTGCAGGTTGCATTGCACACAAAATCAATCTTCTTGGTGAGAGAAAAAATCTTTAACCAAGCGTTTGATACCCTCTTCATTTGTGACTAATGGTTTGTATCCAAAGTCTTTTTTTGATTGAGATATATTAAAATAATGTGATTTAGCAAGTTGCGTTGCCAGAAACCGTGTCATCAAAGGTTCTTTTTTTAGACTAAATACTTTATAAAAAGTTTCGAGTATAATTCCTATTAGAAATGCCGATTTAAAAGAAATTGCTTTTGTTATACTAGGCAACCTTAACTGCATTAAAACTAATTCTATCCACTCCCAGAGCAAAATTGGTTTGTCATCACTTACAAAGTAACACTTTCCCGCTACAGGACTATTAAGATCTAATCTTTCACAGACCTTAATATGTGCATCTACCGCATTATCTATGTAAATCATATCTACCAAATTTCTACCCTCTCCAACCCGGATCAGTTTTCTATTTTTTGCTCGTTCAACAATACGCGGTAATAAATGCGGATCACCAGGACCCCATATCAAATGAGGTCGCAGGCATACTGTTGCTAAACCATTGCGTCCATTAGATTCAACAACCAGTTTCTCAGCCATGGCTTTTGTTTTCGAATAATGACATAGATACTCATCTGGATATGCAATTTGTTCGTCAGCTCCCTCTATATTTTTTTTGCCAAAAACAACACTAGGTGAACTTGTGTAAATTAATTTATTTATATTATTTTTATTGCAGGCAAATATAATATTTTCAGTGCCTCGCACATCGGTCTCATAATAGTCTTTATACTCGCCCCAGATCCCAGGGATTGCCGCCGTGTGGAAAACAATTTGCTGTCCCTCTAAAGCTTTAATTATAGAAGAACGATCTCGCACATCGGCTTTAATGCAACGAAACATTTTTTTTAATTTAGGGTAAGACTGCCTACCCAAAATTGTCACTTCATTTCCTAAAAAAAGAAGTTTTTTAGCAAGAGAGCTGCCAAGAAAACCCCCTCCTCCTGTTATCAATATTTTCATAACAAAGATTCAGCGAAAATTAAATTTAATGTTGAAATAAAGAAAAGTAACGGGTGAGTTTGTCAATGATAACTCTCATCAACACGAAAAAAATCATGGTTAATTTATTAGAGTTTCAAAGAAGCTTTAGCGTCAAGATTTAACGTATCCTTCAAAGATATTGGTTTGTTTAAATTTTTATAATATCCGGCACAAGCAATCATCGCAGCGTTATCTGTGCAAAATTTTGGTTTAGGAAAATAAGATTTAAGCCCACGGTTATTAGCTTCAGTAGTAATCCTTTTTCTTAAAGTGCTATTGGCGGCTACACCGCCTGTTACAACGATTCGATTTACTTTTTCTTTTTCACAAGCTAAAAAAACTTTATCTGTTAAAACATCAATCACAGCCATCTGAAACCCTGCAGAGATATCACTGTCTGACAAACTAGGAGTTTCCCCAGTCTCTCTTTTCGATATTATATTTCGAACAGATGTTTTAAGTCCGCTAAAACTAAAATCTAGCGATCCCTTTTCCAGAAAGGCCCTTGGAAAGCGATGCGCTAACGCATTTCCGAGTCTTGCTTTTTCTTCAATCAGGGGACCACCCGGATACCCTAACTTAAGCATTTTTGCTACTTTATCAAATGATTCACCAGCAGCGTCATCCCGAGTGCGGCCTAAAATTTTATACTCACCAAAACCATCAACACGATATAAATCTGTGTGTCCGCCTGAAACCGTCAAGGCTATAAAGGGGAACTCCACCATTTCTTCTAAAAAAATAGCTAGCAAATGACCCTCAAGGTGATTAACGCCAACCAGTTGCTTTTGAAGGGCATAAGCTAACGCCTTCGCTGTATTAAGACCCACGAGTAAGCTTGAAACAAGTCCTGGACCAACTGTGACAGCAATCAGATCAATTTGTTTGAGACCAACGCTTGATTGATTAATAGCGTTGTTAATAACATGATGAATTGATTCGATATGACATCGACCCGCTAACTCTGGGACAACTCCACCATATTTAGAATGAGTAGTGTTTTGATCTGATATAACATTCGACAAAACACGCGAGCCGTTCTCCAAAACAGCTGCAGAAGTATCATCACAGGAGCTTTCAATTCCTAACACCAACATAACTCAATATTCTATCTGTTTAAATTATCCAAATTCAAGTGAGAGGATTTATCCATTTGTTTATGTGGGTTGATAGTCTCAGCAATAATATCCCAACCAGACAGGAGAGAAACTGCATGCCGAAGTTGCGCGTCTTTATCCAAATCCTTCTCTGGTTCGGACAAGCGTTTTCCATCAGCATTTATAGTAGATTTTTTTTGATTATCTTTTTCTGATCCCTCAATACTAGTTTTTCCCTTAAGGTGCTTTTTGAGATCACGTTCTCTTAAAAAACGACGAATTTTTTCTTTCTTGGTAGGATTCTTACCTTCCTCATTTATTTCTTCAGTAATAGTCGGTAGAGGTTGATTCTCAATAAGAATATCAGGAGTAATTCCATTTTCCTGAATAATTTTTCCACTAGGTGTGTAATATCGAGCTGTAGTTAAACGTAATGCTGAGCCATCACTTAGCGGCATTATCGTCTGCACAGAACCTTTTCCGAATGTAGGAGTGCCTAAAATCACAGCTCGACCCAGATCCTGCAATGCTCCAGCAACTATTTCAGAGGCGCTGGCACTCCCTCCATTGACCAAAATAATCATTGGATACTCCACATGTTTTATCTT
>JAPYPK010000070.1 GCA_029937655.1 Nitrospinaceae bacterium | reverse complement strand
CCCATTATACGGAGGAGCATGAGAAATAGATTGATGAAATCAAGATATAGAGTCAGGGCTCCTCTAATTGCCTCTTTGGTATCTTCGTCTGTTCCTTCATTACCGAGAATATTCATTTCTTTAATTTTCTGTGTGTCATATGCGGTTAACCCAACAAAAATAAGAACACCAGCATAGGTTATGATCCAATGCATCATTGGGCTTTGTAGAAAGATGTTCACGAGAGATGCAATGATTATCCCGATTAGTCCCATGAATAGAAAGCTACCCCAAGAGGTAAGATCTTTTTTCGTGGTATAACCATAAAAACTCATTGCACCAAAAGTTCCGGCAGTCACTAGAAAAGTTGATGTGATCGAGGCGGCTGTATAAACTACAAACAAGGTAGAAAAAGTTATTCCAGTAAGCCCGGCATACAACAAAAAGACACCAGTAGCCTGACTTACGCTCATAGCCATTACTCTGGTGGCTAACCAGAAAACTAATCCGATCTGAGCGATTATCAATACGATCGGCATGACGGGGTTACCCATCAAGATATTAAAGATCGCTGGGGTATTGGCAACGTAGAATGCCATTACGCCGGTAATACCTAGTCCGGCTCCCATCCAATTATAAACGCGAACCATGAAACGTTGTTGCTCTGCGGCAACTGAATCAAGGCTGGTAGTTCTTATTTGATTTTCTTGCATTTTTATTTCCTTCAATTAACGATTAATGGTTTTAGTAAAACCGATCTAGTAGGCATAGAGATCCAGTCAACTATATCATCTCAGCTATATAAAAAATAGTATTGGCTGTTCTGTTTGTCAAGTACAAGGATGTTTTAATTTATTAAATTTTTTTTAATGAATTTAATAAATTTCGGTGAACTATATTCGCCTAATTCTAAAATTAAAACGGCGTTGTGTGATTAACAATTATTTTATTTATTTCTTTGAGAAGGCGTTTTTCGAGTGTACTTCACTATCAAACATAATAGGGCAGCGAATATCATCCATTGAAACCTTTCTTCCCATACACGCTTTCGTTCAGTTTTAATTTCTTTGTTCTCGACTTTGTGTTTGATGTTCTCCAGATATAATTTTTGCAGGTCCATATCACCTATTACTGAACGTACATAGGCACCCCCTGTTAGTAATGCCATTTGTTGAAGGGTTTGTTCGTCAAGTTTAGTTAATATTACCTCTCCATCTTTATCTTTTTTGAATCCGGTAACTCCTGGTTCAGAGCTTGGGATAGGTGCACCAATTCTATCGCCTATCCCTATTGCAAAAATTTTAGTTTCGTGTTCCTTGGCCCATTCTGCAGATTGTATGGCATCACCTGTCTGGTCTTCACCATCTGTTATTAGAATTATAGCGCGGGACCTTGTGTCCTGTTGGTTAAATGACTTGACTGAGGTTCGGATTGCATGGCTTATTGCCGTCCCCTGTACAGGAATGAGTTTTGTGTCAATAGCATTTAAGAAAATTCGAGCAGCAGAATAATCCAAAGTAAGAGGGCATTGCAGGTATGACGTTCCAGCAAAAGCAACTAGGCCAATTCTATCTCCTTCAAGCATATTTAATAAATCCGCTATCTTGTGTTTTGCTCTTTCTAGTCTATTAGGTTTTATGTCTTGCGCTAACATACTACTGGAAACATCTAGTGCGATGATGATATCCACACCCTTTTGCTCTAGATCTTTCCAGTAATAACCCCAGCGTGGTTGAGAAAGCGCCAGAATAAGAAAAAACACCGCAGATATGGTTAGTACATTATCGATTTTAACCCGTTTCAAGGCTAGAGGGTCAAGTAGCCGAGAAACAAGTGATTTTCCTAAGAAAACTTCAATCAGCAGTTTCTTTTTTTTGTACGTATGTATAAGAAAGACTATAAGCGGAATCATCAACCAAAGTAAGTTTAGATAGTCTTGGTTGCCAAAGCGCATTAAGGGAGTCTCCTTAAAAAAGAATTTGAAAAAATAATTTCAGTGAGGAACAAAATAAGTCCGGGGATAAGGAAATAATGAAACAATTCTTTGTATTCAGAGTGGTCAAGACTTTTTATTTCTGACTTTTCTAATAGATCAATTTGTCTGTAAATTTCTTTTAGTGACTTTAAGTCGGTGGCGCGGAAATATTTTGCATCCGTCATTTCAGAGATTTTATTGAGCACCCCTTCGTCGATATCCACATCCTGATAGATAAGTCGTTTCCCAAAAATTGAATCTACTAGAAATGGTGCCTTTCCACGTTTGCCGACTCCAATAGTATAGATTTTGATGCCCAGAGTTTTAGCAATTTCAGCAGCCTGCAGAGGTGGAATTGTACCCGAGTTATTACGTCCATCAGTTAATAGAATAATGATTTTGGATTTAGACTTTAGGTCCTTCAATCGTCTAGCTGAGATACCAATTGCGGATCCGATTGCAGTGGCATCCCCAGCCATTCCAATTTTAAGTTTATCGAGGAATGCAAGTAGAATGCTCTGGTCTAATGTGAGGGGACATTGCGTGAACGCATTAGCTCCAAAGACGACCATCCCTATCCGGTCCATTTTTCGATGCTTGACGAACTCAGCGACTACATCTTTTACCACTGAAAGTCTTGTGACTTGGGTTTCGTTTTTTTTGAAGTCAAGTGCCTGCATACTACCTGATGTGTCTATCGCAAGAACGATGTCCACGCCTTGTGAGAGAATCTCGGTTCTTTTGCGTCCCTCCTGTGGGCGGGCGAAGGCAATAATGAAAAGAGTAATAGCAATGAACTTAAGAGCAGTTGATGCTATTGCTTTGATTTTTGAACGGTGTTGACTTAGTGCTTTTAATGATGCAAGTGATGAGTAGTTAATAGCACTTGCTATTGTTCTTTCCCGTAATATCAAGACAGGAACTAGCAATAAGGTTAAAAGGAGCCAAGGATCTTCGAATCTTAAAAAGGTCATACGGGTTTAAATCAATTGGGATAAAGCCCTAGGTTTAAATTTTCTTGGGTTGATTTTATGAAAGTACGAACTGACTCTACCTCATCTGCTCCTGGTAAAGCCTGTGCTTTTGCAAACTTTATCAGGTCTGATTTTTTCAAAATTCGATTTGCTTCAGTTCGTGAAGCAAGTTCAATTTTTTCTTGATTTTTGAAATGCTCAGTTATCTCTTCAGTTGTCCAGTCGAGTGCTGGGAAAAGATATCTTTTTCCAAGATAGCGGCGAAGGATTTCAGAAAGTTCGAAAAAATGTTCTCTCGCATTTCCACGTTCAAGAAGCCCTTTGTTTTTCAATGTATCTAATTCACGCAAGGCTGTTTCGTGAGTCGATAAAACTGGTGCCTCTTTAGTAGGGTTTGGGTGTTTTGTCTTTCTGTATTTCCATAGAAGGTACAAAACAATTGTTAACAGAATTATGTTTAGTCCCCAAAAAAACCACGGTACCCAATTGCTGTCTACTTCAACAATATCTTTGATATCTTTTATGTCGGTTGGTTCTCCCTGAAGTCGTAATACTGAGGCCACTTCAATTGTGATTTTTTGGGAAAGTATTTCGCCAGGAATGTACTTATCAGTATTCTTCTCTTTGATTTTGAAGGGAACTCGGATTGGAGAGATGTCGTACGTGCCGACTTGGTCTGCAAGGAGTTTTGCAGAGTATTTTTGTTCAACTAACGCTTTATCAGTTTTTCTTGGTTTGATTGTTATACGTTCAACTATATTAAATTCACTGATTGCATCAAAGTCCGGAGTGGTTGGTATTACATCCAACTCATGTGTCAGGGTAATCGTGTAGGTAATGATATCACCTGTTGTGACTATTGGTTTGTCTATTTCGGTGTTGATGGTGATCGGTGAATCAGCCCAACCGGTGGTCGAATAGAGAAAAAATAAACTAATAAATATCGATGTAAACCCAGCGATTCTCACTTTGCGTTGAGATTGTTTGGCTCTAATGAATTTATTTTTGCTAAACATGTGTCAATATTTTTTTTCAGTTCATCAGCATGGTGGTATGTTGTCTCTTCCTCTTCAGCTTGAAATAGCCAGATTAGCCCTTCCTGACAGTTACTTAATTCCATATATATTTGGCCTATTGTGTGAGCAACCATTGCTCGGGAAGCAGTATTAATTTTTGTTTTTTCTAAGTATTTTATGTATTGATCAATCGCCTGCTCATGAAGTCCTTTGCTTTTAAGCTTGTCCCCAACGTTTCGTAAATATTGATAGGTGTCCGATTTGTTTTCTGATGAGTTTACTGAAAAAGCAATTTTTATAAACAGAGCTCCCATTGCAGCCAACGTTACTAGCGTTAAAATTATGATGGGTATCTTAATTTTGTAGCTTATTCCGTTTTTTGTGGGATCATCTTCCATTTTTAATGCCTTTTTTCACGTATTTTGAAATATCTTATAATGGGTTCGACCAATGAGCCATCAGTATCAATTTCTATTGTATCAACACCTATTGAGCGAAATAGTTTTTTAAACTTATTCCGCTTTTCCTGCTCATAGGTGGTGAGAAGTTTGGTCATCTCCCTGTTGTCTGTGTCGATCAGCAGAGTTTCGCCTGTCTCACTATCTCGAAGGTTAATTAGTCCTACTTTTGGGAGGTCTCTTTCTCTTGGATCAGATATGGATATTGCAACTAGGTCGTGTTTTTGTCTAGCAAGTTTTACATTAGTTTCGTAGTTCGTTGCTTGAAAATCTGAGATAAGAAAGGCAATGCATTTTCGTTTTTGAATTTTTAATAGGTATTCAAGTGGAATGTTGAGGTCAGTAAGTCTTCCTTCCGGTTGGTAGTTCAAAATTGTGCGAATGATGTTCCAGACGTGTGCTTTCCCTTTTTTTGGTGGTATGTAATGTTCTATTTTATTTGAAAATACAATGAGGCCTATTTTGTCGTTATTGCGTATTGCAGCGAATGCCAATATGGAGGCCACCTCTGCTGAGATTTCGTTTTTTAATTTTCCGTTGGAACCAAACTCGCCAGATGAACTAACATCCACCATCAGCATTACATTGAGTTCTCGTTCCTCTATATATTCTTTTATAAAAGGTTGGTCCATGCGTGCCGTTACATTCCAGTCTATGAGCCTTACGTCGTCCCCCGGTGCATATTCGCGTACGGCATTAAACTCCATTCCGCGACCCTTGAATGCCGAAACATATTCACCTGCCATTAATTCTGTCACCAGATGGCTAGTTTTGATTTGTATAGCTCTGATTTTTTGCATGAGTTCGATGGAGATATCCTCCTTCTGAGCAGGGAGAGGAGCGGCTTTGAATCCCTCTATGACTTTTGACAAAAAACTCATAATAACCTTTTACAAGATGAACAAATTAGTAACTCTAGGATTTGTTAGGTTGATCAAGACTCGAAGAAAACCGAAGTCTATCCACAAAAAAGCTCAAGGGACTTCTACGGTATCAAATATTTGCTGAAGTATATCGTCAGTGGATATGTTTTCAGCTTCTGCTTCGTAAGTGAGGATAACCCGATGTCTTAACACGTCAAATCCGATCGATTTAATGTCTTGGGGAACTACAAATCCTCTACCTTGCATAAACGCATAGGCTCTGGATAGGTGATGCAGGAAAATAGAAGCGCGAGGAGATGCTCCATACTGAATTAGATTGGCAAGTTTTGGTAAATTTTGGGTTGCCGGGTTTCGAGTTGCTGCTACCAAGTTAAGAATATAATCTTCCAAGTTACTATCTATATAAATAGAATTTATTGCCTCTTGAGCTTTGAGTAAAACTTCTGGGTCTATTATTTTTTGAACTTCCTCATGTCCATTGTTTGAAGTCATTCGCTTCATGATTGTTCTTTCTTCTTCCTTGCTGGGATAATCAATTTTCAGTTTAACCATAAACCTGTCAACTTGTGCTTCTGGGAGCGGATAAGTACCTTCCTGTTCAATGGGGTTTTGGGTTGCGATGACCATAAAAGGATAAGATAGAGGGAATGTTTCTCCACCAATAGTAATTTGTCTCTCCTGCATTGCTTCTAGTAATGCACTTTGCACCTTCGCTGGCGCTCGATTTATTTCATCCGCCAATATGATATTAGCGAAAAGAGGCCCTTTTTTTATGGTGAACTCACCTGTTTTTGGTTGAAAGATTTGAGTCCCAAGTAGATCGGCAGGTAAAAGGTCTGGCGTGAACTGAATTCGTTTAAACTGGGCTTGAATGGTTTGGGCTAGAGTGTTTACAGAAGTAGTTTTGGCTAAACCAGGAACACCTTCTAATAAAATATGCTCACCGGTTATTAGAGACAGAATCAATCGCTCCGTAAGGTAGTCTTGTCCAACTATTATTTTTTTTATTTCTTTGTTGAGAAGAGGAATAAACTCTCCAGCTTTTCGGACTCGTTGTGTGATTTCTTCTATAGATTGTGGCATTTTGATGAAATTATTGATGAGTTAAAAAATGTTTAGCAAGTTATATTGATTATGATTAGCTTTAATATAAGGGATTATTTCAACTAAACAAATATTAAAAAAAATTAATTTAATTTTGAATTTTAGACATATACGAGATTTAACATTACCTGGGAGAAATTTAGACTTTACAAACTAGGTAAGATCAATAGAATGTCCAACTTATTGTGGAGTTCTATAAGCATGGTGCTTAAATAATATTAAAGGTACGAAATGTCTGAAAAAACACAAGAAGGACTGGACAATTTAATAATTGAGGGACTTAACGCTGAAAAAGGTGAACTCGATCTTCGAGAACGGGAACTTGATGATGACGATATAAAACTAATTGTAAATTCAGATAAAATTAAAGGTGTTACTGCATTATTTTTAGAATATAACGAAATTGGTGATGAAGGTTTGCAGGCCATTCTGGGTTCTGAAAAATTTAAACATCTAACCGCTTTGAATATGTTTAAAAATCAGGTTTCAGATGACGGGGTCAAGGAGATGGCTAAGTCAAAAACACTACTCAATCTTTCAGAGCTTGTTATGAGTGACAATAAGGTTGGCGTGGAAGGTGCTAGAGCACTTTCAGAGTCTAAAACTTTAGCTAATCTAGTTTCTTTGTGGGTTGGTGATCAACTAGGTGATGAAGGTGTTAAGTTGTTGGTAGAGTCGAAATATCTAACTCGACT
>JAPYPK010000069.1 GCA_029937655.1 Nitrospinaceae bacterium | reverse complement strand
CCCCTGCTTTTAACGTCTTACTAGGAATCCAAACTCATTGGATGATGTAATGTTCTATGTTAGTATTTATATAAATCTATGAAATGTAGTAATCAATTGTTCATGAAGGTGTATGGTTTTAGTGGGAATGTTGAGAAAAAATATTTCTCTAAATATTTATAAGGTGCCAGAAATATGAAAGTTGTGAAGTTATCTGATGTTGTTGAGTTCAGCCCTGAAAAATTGAAGAAAGTAAGTCTTTTTGATACGGAAAATTTCTTCTGTGACATATACTGTTTGGAACCTGCTCAATCACAGAAAGTTCATTCACATGGGGACTCTGATAAAGTTTACTACGTACTCAAGGGCAGTGGGAAGGTGACAGTTGGATCCGAGGAAAAAGTACTTGGCCCTGACGAAATTACGATTGCTCCGGCTGGAGAAGACCACGGAGTGGTCAATCATACGCAGGATAAATTGGTGATGCTGGTCTTTATGGCACCTAAGCCTTAAATGCTTGTCATTTA
The DNA here is from genome assembly GCA_029937655.1 of Nitrospinaceae bacterium. Lineage (GTDB taxonomy): Bacteria > Nitrospinota > Nitrospinia > Nitrospinales > VA-1 > Nitromaritima. Next base: position 6,622 of record JAPYPK010000069.1, on the reverse strand, counting down.
TTGTGAACATTTCTGCTTTAAACGGATAAGTGAGATAAGATCATGGTTTATCTAGTCTTTCCTTCATCATGGCATCCGTCTCAGCCTTATCTGAGCCTGCCGAGTCTAAAAGGATACCTCCATATGCACGGTATCCAGGACGTAAAACAAAGAGACTTGGCTATCGAACTTCTTGACCACCTCTGTACCTGGGAAAGAACAAAACCACTTTACGAACGGATCATTCGAGAGTTGAATGAATTAGGCGAGAAGCCTCGTCACTCCCAGTTTGAACGAGAAAAATATGCCAAACTGCGAGAGGCGGAACAAGTCATTCCCTCTCTCATGTATGATATTGACGCGGCAAAGAACTCGCTTCGCTGTGAGGATTTTTATAACCTCGACCGTTACATGGAAAGCCTTAAGATTATAGACGTGTGGCTCGATAATATCCTTGCACCTTACTTCCCGTCTCAGTTAACCGTTATCGGTAGTCAGATGCGTTACTCGCCTTACTCAACGAAAGAGGTTTTCGAGTCGTTCACTAACCCGAATGAGAATTTTTTCTACGATATTTACAAGGAACATTACCTGCCATCGATCTTGAAAGAAGATATCGATATTCTTGGCGTATCCATTACTTCGGTGGAACAGATTATCCCTGGACTTACTCTGGCGCACTTAGTGAAACAGGCGGCACCCCATATTCATATTACTGCTGGCGGCAGCGTGTTTACGAAGTTAGTGGATCGAATGGAGAAAGATGGGTCTCCAGTATTTAAATTTCTCGACAGTATCATCGTGCACGAAGGAGAGAGTCCCATGTTGAGCCTAGTCAACGAATGCCGAGGAGGAGGGGATCTGTCAAAGGTTCCCAACCTGGTGTGGGAGGATAGGGGGAAGGTGAAGGTCAACCGTCCTTTTGCAAAAGAAGAACTAAATAAATTGCCGACACCAGACTTTGATGGCATGCCCTTCGATTTGTATCTTTCACCGGAGAGATGTCTTCCTATTATGGGCTCTCGTGGTTGTTACTGGGAAAGATGTGCTTTCTGTTCAATTCCCTTTGACCATATGGACTTTCACGTTCGATACGCTGAAAATGTAGTCAGTGATGTAAAAAAACTGAAAGAAAAATACGATTGTGATTATTTTTTCTTCACTGATGAGGCACTTCCAATTAATTTCATGCGAACTTTTGCTAGTAAAATTGTTGAGGCAAACCTTGATATCAAATGGACTGGGGAGTTGAAATTTGAAAAAAGTTTGCTTACGGAAAATAGAATGGAGCTTTTATATGAGTCCGGATGTCGAAAGTTGATATTCGGTCTTGAGTCCTACAATCAGCGTGTGTTGGACTCCATGAAGAAGGGTGTTGAACTTGAGGTCATTGATAGAATTGTTGAGGAGTGCGTACGTATTGGCATTGGTATGCATTTCTACCTCATTACCGGATTCCCGACGGAGACACCAGCGGAAGCTAGGGAGTCAGTTGATTTTGTTATTAACAACCAACGTATACTCGGTTCACCTGGGTTTTCCTGTATTATTTCCCAGTTTGATCTGGAAAAAGGCACTCCACTTGCTAATAACCCGTCGGAATGGGGAATCACAGAGCTTTATACTCCACCAGACCACGATCTAAGCTTAGGCTATTCCTACAAGATTAATAGCGGGATGGATTCTGACGAAGCCGAAGTGCTTTACCGTGAGTTGCAGGAAAAAATAAATGAAAAAGTGAGTACTTTTCCTGATAACTACTCACTATCCGATGGACTCCTCTACCTGGGGCACCCTCAAGAAGAACTCACCACCAGTTGACCCCAGTATTATGTTGGGAAACCAAACCCATTACTTGATTAGATTTTTATTAAAAGACTACTATTCAATGATTTAAGTGAAAACTTGCTTTTTTTGAGGCCAGATCATGCAACATTCGCAAATCTAAAATTGTAGGGTTCTGAAACAAAATGTTTTATTTTTGGGGTCATAAAGCTAATTATTTTTTCTCAAATTGACGAATAGTTAAATGAAGATTCGGATTGCCATTGCCACCTCCAACGGTTTGGATTTCAAGATCCGAACCGTGGCAATGCAAGACGAAAAAATCTTGTAAGGATATTATAAAATTTGAATCACTGATGATTATCGCTACACCGATTTGATCAAAGACTGTACTAGCTTAACTTGATCCTCTCCTCTCACTAAGATAAACCCTCCGCAAGTTGACCGAACCCGACTGACTAGATTGACCAAAAATAAATACCTTTTAAATTTATTTGGATGTATAAAAGCTTCGATATAGGGCGGGTAAAACCAGTAGGGTGAGGGTTGTGGAGGATATGATTCCTCCGATTACCACCGTTGCTAAGGGGCGTTGGACTTCAGCACCGGTTCCAGTTGCCAAGGCCATAGGTACAAACCCCAGGGAGGCAACTAAGGCGGTCATTAAGACAGGTCGCAACCGAATGAGCGACCCCTGCCGAATCGCATCGTCAAGTGCCACCCCCTCATTCCGAAGCTTATCTATGAAAGAAATCATAACGATTCCATTTAATACCGCAACTCCAGACAAGGCGATAAAACCTACGGCTGCTGAAATGGATAAAGGAATTCCGCGTATCCAAAGTAAAAGAAATCCCCCGGTTAGAGCTAGAGGTATTCCAGTAAAAACAAGTAAGGAATTTTTTATAGACCCAAATGCACTAAATAGGAGGAAGAAAATTAATGTTAGAGTGACAGGAACGATAATCCAGAGACGCTTGGCTGCTGAAATTAAGTGTTCAAATTGACCTCCCCAAGAAATCCAATAACCCGAAGGGAGAGAGATATTTTTCTCAACCGATTTTTGTGCTTCCTCAACGAATGATCCCAGGTCTCTTCCGCGGACATTTGCGGTGACTACCACTCGCCTTTTACTGTTTTCTCGGCTGATCTGATTGGGGCCTTTCAATACTTCAAAGGTTACTACCTCACCTAGGGGGATATAAGTGAAGTGATCGGCAGAGGTATTGGTAATAGTAGTTGGTAAAATAGTATGGGAACGTCTCCGAGGAAGAGGAATTGGTATGTTTTTAAGGAGTTCAAAATCCTTACGTGCATATTCCGGAAGTCGAACGATTAGATCGAAACGTCGATCGCCCTTAAATACTTTTCCTGTGCTCTTTCCTCCAATCGCAATTTCTATTGTATCCTGAACATCGGAAACATTGATGCCTAGGCGAGCCATCCTATCAAGTTTTAATTTGAGGGTTAATACAGGAAGTCCGGTAACCTGCTCTGTTCTAACATCTGCTGCACCGGGAATATTTGCAAGAACATGTTCAACTTCATCTGCTGAAGAAACAAGACTGTCGATGTCGTCTCCAAAAATTTTAACAGCGATATCACTTCTGGTGCCGGCTATCAATTCATTAAATCGCATTTGAATAGGTTGGGTGATTTCGTATTTATTTCCTGGTACTAGGGCTAATTTTTCTTCCAACTTGTGAACAAAGTCAGATTTGGATAAACGTGGGTCAGGCCATTGGTTACGTGGTTTTACAATAGCAAACACATCGGCCACGCTTGGTGCCATAGGATCCGACGCAATATCGGCTGTTCCAATTTTTGAAAAAACATAATCAACTTCAGGCAGTTCGTTGATTTTTTCTTCGACGGCATCTTGCATTGAAATAGCCTGGGATAAGCTGGTTCCCGTAACTCGTAAGGCATGAATAGCCATATCGCCTTCATCTAGTTTTGGGATGAACTCGGTTCCCATTTTTGTTGATAACAATATGCTGAGGGCGACAAGCACAACTGCAGAGCTTATGGTCACGGAGCGATTGGCCAGAGAGTAATCTAGCAAGGGAGTATAGATTTTTCTAAATTTATTCAGTAAAAAATTTTCTTTTTCATTTATCTCGCCAGAAGCAAACTGTGCGATCATCGCGGGAATAAAAGTTATCGACAAGATCAATGCCCCGGTTAAAGCTGCCAGAACTGTAAAGGCCATAGGGTGAAACATTTTCCCTTCGATCCCGGTTAGGCTGAGAATGGGAAGATATACTATCATGATGATAAAAACACCAAAGATACTTGGGCGGGAGACCTCGTGTGCCGCGTCTTTAGTTATGTTAAACCGTTCCTCCTTGGTAAGTATTCGTCCACATTTTGTTTGTTCTTGTGCCAATCTGCGATAACAGTTTTCAACAATGATTACAGCTCCATCAATGATGATCCCAAAATCGATCGCTCCTAAGCTGAGAAGATTTCCACTAACTCTATTGCCTACCATACCGGTTACTGCAAATAACATGGAAAGCGGTATCACGAGAGTGGTAATGAGAGCTGCCCGAAAATTTCCAAGTAAAAGAAAAAGAATTACGATAACTAGCAATGCTCCTTCAAGAAGGTTATTTCTTACTGTCTTCAAGGTTGCGTTCACCAGGTGAGTACGATCGTAAAGAGTTTTAGCTACAATTCCTTTAGGTAGTGTTTGGTTGATCTCTTTCATTTTTTTTGCGACGCGCAATGAAACCGAACGACTATTTTCTCCTTTAAGCATGAAAACAGTTCCCAAAACCGTTTCTTTTCCGTTTAAAACCGCCGCACCGGTTCGCAGGTCTGTTCCTAATTTAACTTCTGCTACATCTTTTATGTATACGGGAACACCGTCATGACTTCCCAGTACAATTTGTCGAATATCTTTCAAATTCTTTACTTGGCCGGGAGATCGAACCAGATACTGTTCACCTTGATGCTCGATGTATCCTGCACCCGTATTTGAATTATTTTTACTCAAAGCTTCCATCAGGTCATGAAAGCTAACCCCAAAAGCGATCATTTTTCTGGGGTCAGGAGCAACTTGATATTGTTTTACATAGCCACCAATACTATTAACTTCTGTAACACCGGGAACATTGAATAGTTGCGGTCGTATGATCCAATCTTGCACCTCCCTTAGTTCCATTAGAGATGGAATTTCCTGATTTTTATTAGAAGACTGATCTTGCCTTTCGACTGACCACATGAAAATCTCCCCAAGACCCGTGGCGATAGGGCCAATAAGGGGTTCTGCGTTCTCAGGCAAAATTTCTTTGACTGCTTGAAGACGTGAGCTGATCAATTGCCTTGCAAAGTAGATGTCTGTACCATCTTCAAAAATAGCAGTGACCTGAGACAATCCGTACCGTGATAATGATCGAGTGTTTTTTAGTTTGGGTAGTCCGGCAATAACTGTTTCTATGGGGAATGTGATCCGCTGTTCAACTTCTAGAGGGGTGAAGCCCGGAACTTCTGTGTTAATCTGAACCTGAACATTAGTGATATCGGGAACTGCATCAATGGGGAGGATTGAAAAGTTGTAAACTCCCCAAACACCCATAAAGATGGTAGCGGTAATCACTAATAATCTTTGCTTGATAGAAAACTGTATTAGTTTATTGAACATAATTTAGTTTTATCTAATGTGAATGAGTAGCCCCTGATTTTTCTATTTCAGCTTTAATGGTGAAGCTATTTTTCACTGCGTACTCTTCTCCAACTGACAAACCATCTAATACTTCGACCCAACTCCCGTCACTAACTCCAAGCTCGACAGGACGACCTTCGAAGTAGTCTCCATACTTGACAAAGACAACAGACCAATCACGTAGATTCTGAATAGCTTCTGCCTTTATAGATATTGGGACGGGCCGCTCTTCTACAATTAGTTCAACCTCAACAAAAGTTCCCGGACGCCACAGGTTTTTTTGGTTCTGAATGACTACTCGTCCTGTAACGGTTCTATTCGTTTCGTCAATGATGGAGCTTAAGTATGTCAAACGACCTCTTTCCTCAATCCCCATAGATTCATTAATGACTCTTACCTTTTGCCCAAGTTCTACGGCTTTAATGTTATTCGCTGGGATTGCGATATTGACCCAGACATCAGAGAAATCGGCCAGAACAAATATATTGTCATCTTTTTTAATGGCTTCTCCAGTTGTGAGATGTCTCTTTATAACAAGACCACTTAGGGTAGACCTTAACTCGTACTGGGTGAATATAGGGTTTTCTTGTGTTTCTAGAAGTTCAATTTGAGTTGTGGACAGACCCAATGCCTGCAACTTTTGAATTGCTGTTTGCAAATTCAGTTGATTCATCTCGGCGGTCCTTTGCTTTTGCTGAATAGTCCAATCGCCGTCATATGAAATTTCTTCTCTCAAGGCTAAGTATTTGGCTTTCGAACTTTTGTAATCCTCAAGTGCTAGAAGGTATTCTGACTTAGAAGAAATACCTTTTTCATGAAGTTGTTTTTCGCGTTGATAAACCGAATCAGCCAATTTAAACTTCGAGTATGCTGGGATAAGAAGCTTGCGACTCTCACCAATCACAAGATTATTCAAGTGGCGTTCAATTTCTTCAGGATCTGATTGCTGTTCAAGAAGGCGCAGCATCGTTAGGGTGTTTTTATAAACAAGCGTTTCTCTTTCAAAATCTTTTGAGCCCAGCTTTGATTGTTTGACTGCGGACAGATAACGGATCTTTACATCCGCAAGTTCTCTGCTTTCTAGAGTGGCCAGCAATTCCCCCTTTTCTACTCGATCGCCTAAATCCTTAAAGACTTTTGTGACAACCCCATCAAGTCGAGGAACAATATGGACAACCCTTTCCTCGT
>JAPYPK010000002.1 GCA_029937655.1 Nitrospinaceae bacterium | reverse complement strand
TTATAAGGCTGCTTCACCTGTGTTTTTAGAGATTTTAACTTATTTTGTTTTGACTTAACTTTTACTTGCCTGACTGCATTTAAGGTTGTTTTGACTGGATAATTGAGTGTGACTACTTGATGAGGTTTGACATGGCGTTAGCAGATAGTTCGGAGTCAGTAGCCAAAACCAAAATAGCGATTCGCAAAACGATTATTCAAAAACGAGAAGCGCTTGGTGATCTAGAAAAAGAGGAGAAAAACCTTGCCATTGCTCAACGATTGTTTGGCATGGATGAATTTAAGAAGTCCAAAACTATTTTTTGTTTTCTCTCGACTTCTTTTGAAGTGCAGACAGAGAGGATAATTCGGGAATCCCTACGGTTAGGAAAGCAAGTTTTGGTTCCATTGCTAGATCCAGGAGGAGAAAATTTAAAGGCAAGCCGTATTCCTTCGATGGATATAGATTTTGTGATAGGAGAGTATGACGTTAGACAACCTGCTCCTAAATTTCGGGATATAGTTCCTTTTTCAAATATAGACTTTGTCGTAGTGCCTGGCCTAGCATTCGATAGTTTCGGGAATCGAATTGGTTACGGGGGGGGATTCTATGATAAATTTTTTAAAAAAATCACCGGAAATGTGAGCCGAGTCGCGGTGGGTTATGATTTTCAACTTTTTAATTTAGTTCCACACTCAGACTTAGATGAACCGGTTCATTTTTTAATTACAGAAACTAAAGCACTAAGATGCCGTGACATGTCAGGCGTTGAGGTTTAATTACATAATATTGAGGTAATGGGTATGCATATTTTTACAGCTGTTAAATTTAATTTTTCCACCCTGCTTGTAGGAATGTTTTTGGCAGCGGTGGTTGGTTATTTGATTGGTTATTTCCTGCGTAAACTAATAAGTCAATACCAGCTTAAGGAAGCTGAAGCCAGAAAGATAAAGATTATCGAAGAAGCAGAACAGGAGGCGCAAAATAGATTTAAAGCCGCTGTTGTTGAAGGAAAAGAGCAAGTCTTAGTTGAAAAGGAAAAAGTCGAAAAAGAAGTTCAGGCCAAACGGGAGGAGTTGCGAGATCAGCAACGTAGAATGCACAAAAAAGAAGATGAGTTAAGGCTTTCGAAGGTGAGTTTGGTAGATTTTGAAAAACAGTTAGCCGCTAGGATGAAAGAAGCAGAAAAAACTAAGCAGTCGGGCTTAGATGAAAAGTCGCGGTACGAGGCATTGGCTCAGGAAGAAATGAAAAAACTTGAAATCATCAGCTCTTTTACCGCTGAACAAGCTATAGAAGAAATTAAGGCGAAGGTTGTCGATTTAGCACATCTGGATGCAGCAAAAGAAGTAAAGAAAATTGAAGAGAATGCGAAGAATAATGCGGAGGAAGAGGCAAAAAAAATTATCACCATGGCAGTGCAGAGATTAGCGTCTGATAGTGTGGCCGAAAGTACAGTCTCTGTGGTGGCCCTTTCGGACGATTCGATTAAGGGGCGCATTATAGGGCGTGAAGGTAGAAATATTCGTGCTCTTGAACAGGCCACGGGAGTTGATCTTATTATTGACGATACGCCGGGAGCAGTAATATTATCCGGCTTCGATCCGATACGCCGCGAAGTTGCCCGTCTTACATTAGAGCAATTGATACTTGATGGGCGCATTCACCCAGGAAAGATTGAAGAAGTTGTGGCCAAGTGTCGTAAGGAGGTCGCGAGCCAAACTAGGAAGGCTGGGGAACAAGCCGTTATGGAGCTGGAAATAGATAATATAAATACAGAGATGGTGCATATGCTAGGGCGGCTTAAATATCGCACAAGCTACACACAGAATGTTCTTGAACATGTTAAAGAAGTTGCTAGAGTTTGCGGGTTTTTGGCTGCAGAGTTAGGGTTGGATGTTCAACTTGCTAAACGTGCTGGACTTTTACACGATATTGGTAAGTCTATCGATCGGCAAACAGATGGTACGCACACTCAATTGGGAATTGATGTTGCCAAGCGGTTTAATGAACACAAATATGTTGTTAATGCTATTGGCGCGCACCATGAAGACATAGAGCCGGAGTCTCTTTACGCCGTTTTAGTTATAGCAGGAGATACTATTTCTGCTTCTCGCCCAGGAGCTCGCCGTGAAATGCTAGAAACTTACGTGAAGCGAATGACAAAGCTGGAAGAAATTGGAGATTCTTTCAAGGGCGTTGAAAAAACTTATGCGATTCAAGCTGGACGTGAGGTTCGTATTGTTGTTGTTCCTGATATTGCTACAGATGAGGAATCCAACATGTTGGCTAAGAAAGTCGCTAGACGTATAGAAAAAGAAGTGACATACCCCGGAGAAGTTAAAATTACCGTTATTAGGGAGACTCGCTTTACGGACGTTGCGCATTAATACTAGTTTTTTTGCGGCTTATTATTTTTTGGAAACGAGAAACATTAAACTGTTTGAATAAAGAGTCTCGCATGATAAAGCCAGCCAATAGTCTAATTGAGACTCTAATTTGCACTGTGTGTTTTTTTGAAAAAATAAAAATAGCTTAAGTCGTATTCTTTTATCTCCCAATCTTAACTTATTTAATTCAATGGAAGAACCAACAGATTTAGTGAAGCTTAGACGAGACAAGCTTGCGCAATTATACTCTAAGAGTATCAATCCTTATATTAACAGGTTTAAAGTTAAAAATACTATCAGTTCACTGGTTGATGAGTTTTCCGCGAACTCCAAGGAAGAACTAGAGGAGGTAGGTAAGCAGTGCTTAGTTGGTGGGCGTATGATGGCGAGACGTGGTCATGGTAAAACGACTTTTTGCCACATCAAGGATCGTGCAGGCCAAATTCAAGTATATATACGCAAGGATGAAATTGGTGAAGAAAATTACGAGATATTTAGTCTTTTCGATATTGGGGATTTTATTGGTGTGGAGGGAGTGCTGTCTAAGACCAAAACAGGGGAACTTACAATTTTTGCAAAAAAAATCACCTTGCTAACGAAATCGCTTTTACCGCTTCCCGAAAAATGGCATGGATTAAAGGATGTTGAGCTTAGATATCGCCAAAGATATGTTGATCTAATAGTCAACCCAGAGGTGAAAGATGTTTTCATCTATAGGAGTAAGGTTATCCAGGCGCTACGTGAGTTCCTTAATCAGAGAGACTATCTGGAAGTAGAAACACCAATGATGCAATCCATTGCAGGTGGTGCGACAGCAAAACCATTTAAGACACATCATAATGCTCTTGATATGGACCTTTATCTTCGGGTAGCGCCAGAACTATATCTAAAAAGACTGGTAGTGGGTGGTATTGAGCGAGTTTACGAGATTAATAGAAACTTTAGGAACGAGGGTATTTCTACTGATCATAATCCAGAGTTTACTATGGTTGAGTTTTATACAGCTTATGCTGATTATAATGACCTTATGGGGCTGACTGAAAAGTTATTTCATCATGTATGCCAAACTGTATTTGGTAAAATGACTTTTGATCTTACTTGTGGAAAAGATGAAGCCACTCGAAATGAGGTCATTGATTTTTCTAAACCCTTTGGGCGAAAAACATTTAAGCAATCCTTGGTAGATATTGGGGGAATACCATTGGAAGATATTAACGATTGCCAAAAGTCTGCTTCCTATGCCCTGGAAAACAAGGTAGCCTTGGAAAAGAAAGACAGCCACGCAAAAGTATTGGGAAAGTTATTCGACCACTTTGTTGAACCCAACTTGATCCAGCCCATTTATATAACAGACTATCCTTTGGCTCTTTCTCCATTATCAAAAAAGAAAGAGGAAGACCCGGGGTTGGTCGAGCGTTTTGAATTGTTCATTGGGGGGAAGGAAATCGCTAACGCTTATACCGAGTTGAATGATCCAATAGATCAGAAACAAAGATTCGAGGAGCAAGTTTCTGATCGCAATGCCGGGGACGAAGAAGCTCACATGATGGACCTAGATTTTATCCGTGCTTTAGAGTATGGACTTCCACCAACTGCGGGAGAGGGAATAGGTGTGGACAGGTTAGTCATGCTTCTTACTAACTCTCAATCGATCCGGGACGTTATCTTATTTCCACAGTTAAAAAAAGAATCTTAACTGGATATAATAAAACTTCGCCTGAATGGTATTTCACGGCGAAGTTAGATTGATTCTTTGAAAATTTTATTGTTAGAGCTGAAAAGCTTGTTTTCAGTCTAAAAATCTTCAACCTCACCACTCATCATGTCCTACGAATTATTCGTAAGCATTCGCCACCTTAGCGCTAAAAAGTCACAAAAATTTATTTCTCTTAATACTTGGATATCAATAGCCGGGGTAGGCTTAGGCGTCATGGCCCTTATTGTGGTAATAGCAGTTATGTCAGGATTCAGTAAAGATTTGCGTGATAAAATCTTGGGAACTAACTCTCACGTAGTTGTGTCAAGTATGAATCGTGCGATGGTAGAAAACTATGATGGTATTGTGAAAAAAGTACGCTCTGTCAAAGGAGTTATAGCAGCGGCACCATTTATCATGAATCAGGTGATGCTAATTAATGGCGATAGAGTTTCGGGGATTGTTGTGCGAGGAATAGACCCAGAGAAAGAAGAGACAGTTTCAGATTTAGGGAAGAATATGGTGTCGGGAACAGTATCGGACTTGAAGACGAAATCAAGTGTTTCTGGAGAAATAAAAGGAAGAGAAAAAAAAAATCGCGCTGGAATAATTTTAGGCAAGGAGCTTTCGCGTAGACTGGGTGTGGAAGTTGGGGACATCGTGTCTATGGTTTCACCTGTTTCGCGGGTGACTCCTGTTGGACTTATTCCCAGAATGAAACTATTTAAAGTGGTTGGTGTGTTCGAGTCGGGAATGTATGAATACGACGCAAACTTGTCATTCATTCTATTAAAGTCGGCGCAAAAATTTTTTTCGATGAAGAACGGTGTTTCCGGGATAGAAGTGAGGGTTGCTGATATCGAGCAGGCTGGGAATATTGCTTCTGCAATCCAGAAAGAATTAGGTTTTCCTTATCTTGTCCGTGACTGGATGCGCATGAATAAAAATCTTTTTTCTGCGCTCAAACTCGAAAAGATTGTTATGTTTATTATTCTGATCTTAATTATTTTTGTGGCGGCGTTTAATATTGTAAGCACGCTGTTTATGTTGGTGATGGAAAAAGCTAAAGAAGTAGCGATTTTAAAGTCTATGGGGGCTAGTTGTAGCAGTATAATGAAAATTTATAGTTATCAAGGGTTATTTATTGGTCTTGTGGGAACATTCTTGGGTTGTGCTGTTGGCTTTGTTATCGTCCCCAACTTAAATGAAATAGTTAGTTCGATAGAATCTATCTTCGGGATTGTGGCATTTCCGAGTGATATTTACTACCTTGATCGCCTTCCATCTAAAATTCAGTATATGGACTCTTTTTTAATTGTTATTTTTTCTGTTGTAATTTGTTTGGCCGCATCTCTCTATCCAGCTTGGCGAGCATCAAAACTCGAGCTTGTTGATGGATTGCGTTATGAGTAATTTAAATTCTACAGAAATTATTACTCCACACTTGCTTGAAGCCACGAATTTGCACAAGAGTTATAGGATTTCTAGTCAATTGCTCCATGTGTTGTCGGGGGCCAGCCTTAAATTGAAAGCCGGAGAAATGTTAGGCATTATAGGTGCCTCAGGGGTTGGAAAAAGTACTTTACTGCATGTTCTTGGTGGATTGGACTATCCAGAAAAAGGACAGGTTTTATTCCGTGGAGATAATATTTGTTCTAAAGGAAGCGAATATCTAGAAAGCTTTCGCAACCAAAGAGTGGGGTTTGTGTTCCAGTTTTTCAACTTGTTGTCTGATTTTACAGCATTGGAAAATGCGATGTTCCCAGCTCTGATAGGCAGGGTTGAGAAAAGAGAAGCTCGCGAACTGGCAGAAGAGCTCTTGGTTCAGGTTGGACTCAAGGACCGTTTACACCATAAACCCGGAGAACTTTCTGGCGGGGAAAGCCAGCGGGTGGCTTTAGCTAGATCCTTTATTAATAAGCCAGACCTCATACTCGCGGATGAGCCGACCGGAAACTTAGATCAAAAGGCAAGCGACTCCTTAATAGAGCTGATTCAATCACTCAATCATAAATTTCAGCAAACAGTAGTGATTGTAACGCACAGCCAACGGATTGCTTCGAAAATGAATCGTGTTGTTGAGCTTGTAGGCGGTGTAATTCATCCGGTAGAAAAGAGCACTTTTGTTTGAAAGTTTTTTTGACGAATAAGAAAAAAACCCAACTGGAAAATTTTAAAAGGTGAATTTATGAATTTGGGTGATGTCGCAAAAAAAATAAATGGAACGGTCGAAGGAGATTCTTCTATAGAGATCACTGGCGTGAGCTCTATAGAAACTGCAAAAAAAGGGCACATTACGTTTTCCAAGGGAAAAAAATTTATAGACAAACTTAAAGAGTCTGAAGCTTCAGCTGTCTTAGTGAGTGCTAAAGAAGAGGTAGGTATAAGCCAGGTTATTTCCTCTAACCCAGAGCTAGCATTTGCCAGACTACTTGAGCATTTTCACCCTGAGCCAAAACCAAAACTAGGAATTCACTCCTCAGTTGTGCTCGGAACTAATGTAGTACTAGGTAAGAGAATCGCACTGGCTCCCTTGGTATGTGTAGGCAATAATGTTCGGATCGGTGATGATGTAGTGATTTGCGCTGGAACAGTAATTGGCGATAACTGTGAACTTGGGAATGGTGCTCTTATTCATTCTAATGTGACTCTTTATCGTAATTCAATGATAGGAAGTCACGTTACTCTTCATGCTGGTGTTGTGATTGGCTCGGACGGCTTTGGTTATACGGTGGATGAAAAAGGCTCTCATGTCAAAATCAATCAGATTGGAAATGTTGTGATTGAAGATAACGTAGAGGTAGGTGCTAATTCTTGTGTAGACCGAGCAGCGACGGGAACAACCTTGATAAAAAAAGGAACTAAAATTGACAATTTGGTTCAAGTGGCACATAACTGCACGATCGGAGAGCATTGCATTTTGGTTGCACAAGTAGGAATTGCTGGCAGCTGTAATCTTGGACAACATGTTGTTTTAGCAGGGCAGGCTGGCCTTTCTGACCATGTTACTGTGGGCGATAATGTGACTCTGGCTGCTAAATCAGCGGCCTTGCGTGACATTAAGAGTAATAGCGTCTATGGGGGAATTCCAGCTCTTCCATTGAATGTCTGGAAGAGAAGCGTTACGGTTTTTCCTAAGCTTCCCGACTTATCTCGTAAAGTTCGTGACCTAGAAAATCGATTAAACGATCTTGAGAAAAATAATACTGATGAGTAGTGTTGTTTTAAAGGTTGTCAGTTCCATTGCTTAATAATCAGTGAGTTGGTTTTTATGTTTTATGCTAAGTGGGTAGCCTTGTGGGGGGGGGTTTTTTTTGTCAGTTTCGCTGTTAACTCAAGCGCGTTCATGACTGATGAAAAAATAGAAAAGTATATTGCATTAAAGCTTAAGCGAAACGATCGTGTGCTTAGGCTCAACGAGAAATCGGTAGGTGATGATGGAGCAAAGTTTTTAGCAACGTCCCCGTTACTGGAAAGTGTGGAAACACTAATTATTTATAAGGGAAGTATTAGCGATGAAGGTGTTCGTGTCCTTGCCGGATCGAGAAAGCTAGTTCGGTTAACAGCACTTTACTTGGAGAATAATCATATTACTGATCGAGGTGCTAGAATGATAGCCTCGTCAGAAATATTTAAAAACCTACGAATTTTGAACCTGTATCGAAATAAAATCACAGACAAAGGGGCTAAGGCGATTGCAGAATCGGACACTTTATCTAGTTTGATAGAAATAAATTTAAACTATAACGAGATTGGGGATGAGGGAGCGCGGAGTTTGACAGCGTCTTCTAGTTTAAAAAAATTGAAAGAAATTGGTCTTGAATACAACCAGTTAAGCCGAGCAGGGAGCGAGGCGCTTGAGAAGTTTAATGTTTTGCAGGATATTAATAGTTTAGAAACCTCCAAACGTTTAAATGAAATTGGTGGTTTGATACACGGGGATTTAGGGGTTGTGGTGCTCACCGGGTTTGCTAACATTTCAAAATTGGATGACCTAGATCTTAGTGATAGTAACCTTACGGATCGCTCCGCCATCGCTATTGCAAACACCGTGGAGCTTAAAGGGCTACTTTCTCTTAATCTCTCAGGTAATAGAATTACTGACTCTGGGGCCAAAGCGTTGGCGGATTCGAAAAATTTTGGCCAACTAAAAAAACTCAATTTAAACTTTAACTTTATCGGCGATCTAGGTGCTAGAGCTATCGCGAAGTCAACTTATCTAGCCAACCTAAAATCTTTAAAATTAGGGCAAAATCGAGTGGGGAAAATTGGTGCAAAGGCTCTTAAAGAGTCGGATACTTTGATAAATCTAATGCACCCGATATTTGGGTTTTATTGATTTTTTGGTTTGCTTTTTTTTAAATGGTTAATGATAGATTTTTGTAATGCGGTTTTCATAAAAAGTATTACTATGACGTTTCTTTTTATTTAGGTTTTATATGATTCAAATACTGGAATTCGAACAAGAAATATTTAAACTGGAAAGTCAGGTTCAGGAGATGGTTTCGCTTTCCCATATGTATGACAGTGTCGGAGACATCACGCATGAAATAACTAGGCTCCATAAAAAAGTTCGTCATATGAAGCACGATGTTTATTCAAACCTTAAAGGCTGGCAAAAAACTCAAGTAGCTCGTCATCCGGATAGACCTTATACTCTCGACTATATCAAATATATTTTTACGGATTTTATTGAACTTCATGGAGATAGACGCGGTGGCTATGGTCCCTCGGTTGTTGGTGGATTAGCTAAATTCGATAACAGCTCAGTTTTGATTATTGGTCATCAGAAAGGAAGGGATACGCGGGAGAAGATCAAACGAAACTTCGGAATGTCTCAGCCTGCGGGATACCGTAAAGCTTTGCGTTTAATGAAATTGGCACAAAAATTCAGACTTCCGATTATCAACTTGATTGACACACCAGGCGCCTACCCTGGTATAGATGCGGAGGAAAAGGGGCAGTCGGAGGCTATAGCAAGAAATTTGATAGAAATGATAGAACTTGATGTTCCAATCATCGTTGTAATAATTGGTGAAGGTGGTTCAGGAGGTGCCCTTGCAATAGGTATGGGCGATCGAATATTGATGCTTGAACATTCTGTTTACTCGGTAATATCACCCGAAGGTTGTGCTTCCATTTTGTGGGGAGATAAAAATAAGGTAGCTCAGGCTGCTGATGCCTTAAGCGTAACGGCGCCTAGTTTGATGGAGCTTGGTGTGATTGATGAGATTGTTCGAGAACCTTTAGGTGGCGCACACCGCCACCATAAACGTGCTGCCATTTTGCTAAAAAAAGCGCTGCGAAAAAATTTGCAGGCTGTTTCTCAGCTAATGCCTGAAATCCTAATTAAAAACCGCCACGAAAAATTTCGTAAACATGGCGAAATTGGATTTAAAACTACGAGTTGAATGCAATTGATTTTTAATCATAGGTGCATTTGACTGCGAAATAGTTGAGCATATTCTGTTTCATCGTTTATCATTTGGCCATGTGTTCCAGCCTCTACTAGTTTTCCAGATTTTATTACTATAATCTTATCGGCTCCTTCTAGTGTTGATAGTCGGTGCGCTACTAATATTGTCGTTCGTCTCGCCATCAAAGAAGTGAGAGCCTCCTTTATTTTTAATTCTGTTTCTGTGTCGACTGAGGCGGTAGCTTCATCTAAAATCAAGATTGGTGGATCCTTTAAAAGTGTGCGGGCAATGGCGATACGATGTTTTTCTCCACCGGAAAGTTTTACCCCGCGTTCTCCTATCCGGGTGTCGTATTCCATTGGAAGTCCTTTAACAAAATCATCGGCGTGTGCTGCTATAGCTGCTTTTCTCATTTGTTCTTGGTTGGCTTCCACATTACCGTATAAAATATTTTCAGCTACAGTACCATTGAATAAATATGGATCTTGGGAAACCATACCTATTTGTTCGCGTAGATAGGATATCTTGAGGTTTTTGACATTATGCCCATCTATTGTGATTTTTCCTGAGTCTATATCATAAAATCGAAGTAGAAGTTTTATCAAGGTGGATTTTCCACTTCCTGTGTGGCCTACGAGAGCTATTTTATTCCCTGATGGAATTTTTAGTGAAAGGTTTTTTATGACGGGCTTATCTTTTGTGTAGCCAAAAGTTACTTCTTGGAACTCTATTTCACCCTGCATATTGGTGCTGGGCAATATGGCATTAGGGACCTCTTTAACATCGGGTTGACGATCAATTATTTCAAATACACGTTCTCCAGAAGCCAACGCGTGTTGTAGCATGTGGTTTACTGAGTGCAACTGGTTAATGGGAGTATAAAACAAGGCTAGGTAGCCGATAAAAGCGACTAAAGAACCTATGGTTATCTCTTCGGCGTGAATTAGACCTGTTCCATATAGCAAAATGAGGGCTGTCCCAAGTGAACCAAGAAACATCATTGCTGGAGAATAAATAGCCCAGAGTGACATCACCTTTAAATTGCTGTTGCAGTATTCTCTGCTTTTTTTTTCGAAGCGTGATATTTCATGTAATTGTCGGTTGAAGGCAAATATTTCTCGAATACCAGAAATGGAATCCTGCAGTCGAGAGTTCATTTTAGCGGCGCTCTCTCGCACCGTGTGATAGAGGTTGTGCGCTTTTTTTGTGTATATACAAGCACCCCATATGAGAAGTGGTATTGGGAGCAAAGCTACCAATGCTAGCTTCCAGTGCAAGTAAAACAGTATTACGGTTATTCCGGTTAGCGTCAAAACAGCTGTAACGACCTGCTCGACACCATCTATAAAAATTCGTTCAACATAATTGACATCGTCATTAATCCGCGACATAAGTTCACCGGTTGATCTGTTTTCAAAAAAATTTATAGATAATTGGTTTAGGGCCTTATAAACATTCGAGCGCATATCAAAAACTACATCTTGCTCGACCCGATTATTGAACATTATCCGCTGGTAGTTTAAAAAATTTCGTAAAAAATAAACTCCGATAAGCCCTGCCACTATCCAGTAGATCAAGGAAGTCTCCTTTCCCTCAACTAGTTCATCAATAATGACTTTTATGATCCAAGGGGGAATAAGGTCTAGTAGGGTTGTCAAAATAGCAAAACCGAGAGTAAACGAGACTGCTTTTTTATAAGGTTTGAGGTAACTAAGAACACGTAGGAGTGATTTCATAATAAACCGGGAATTAGAGAAGTATGGTTTTGAACTATAAAACTTGTGTTCTTCATGATATTTTTTATAGATGAAGCTGTCAATTTAGCATGCAGATAGAAATTATTGTAGATGAAACCTGAAGTGACGGGAATTAAACTGACTGTCACTTGCAATATGCTTGGATAAGAACGGTCTAATTTTTTTCAGGAGTGGTTGATTATGGAATATAGAATGTTGGGTGATAGTAACCTTAATGTATCTGTTATTGGATTTGGTGCCTGGGGAATTGGGGGGGCTCCATTCTGGTCTAACGAGGGAGATGTTGTTTCCGCCCGCGCTATCATGAAAGCCTATGATTTAGGGGTCAATTTTTTTGACACAGCCCCAGTCTATGGGTTTGGTCATTCTGAAGAACTTCTTGGAAAAACTCTGAAGCCTTTTCGCGATAAAGTAGTCTATGCGACAAAGTGTGGTTTGCGCTGGGAAAAAAAATCATTGGGTTCTATTACTAAAAATGCAACTCGGCGATCTATTTTAGAAGAAATCGACCAGAGCTTGAAACGATTAGATACAGATTATATTGACCTTTATCAAGTTCACTGGCCTGATATTGAAACATCACAAGAGGAAACAATGGAGACCTTGCTTGAAATCCAAGAGCAGGGAAAGGTGAAGGTCATTGGAGTGAGTAATTATTCAGTCGAACAGATGGAAACAATAATGAAATCAGGGAAGGTTGAATCCTTACAGCCCGATTATAGCCTGCTCAACCGATCCATAGAAAGGGAGATGGTTCCCTACTGCAAAGAAAATAAAATCGGGATTATTGCTTACAGTCCCCTTGCTTCGGGGTTGCTTACAGGTAAGTACAATAAAAATGCGAAGTTTAGTGACTGGAGGGGTAAAGGGATTATAGGGTGTTTTTCAGGGGCTCAGTTCGACAAGAATATGGAAAAGGTAGCGAGACTTAAGGCTATGGGGAAATCAATAGGTAAAACGTGTGGCCAGATGGCAATTAATTGGGTTGTTTCGCAGTCTCACTTGACTACAGCGCTTTTGGGTGTCAAAAACGAGCAACAGGTGGAGGAAAATATTGAAGCACTTGGCTGGACACTAGATACTGAACAGCGAGAAGAAATTAATTGTATTTTTTCTGTTGATGAGTAGCCCTCGCGATAGAAGAACCGTCACCTTTAATTCCGGAGATGCCGTACTGATTTTGGTACACCCGAAGGTGTTTTCTGACATCAGCTATACTTTTAACTTGTTTTTTCTTTACGAATGATTCCTCAGCTCGTTTCATGTGATTCACAGCACCAACACCATTTCCCATTAAGTGATGGATGAGTCCTGTAAAGTAGTGAGTTTTTCCCTCCTTAGGTTGCAGTCGGATACTTTTGTTGAAATGTTTGAGGGTTTTATTAAGGTCGTCGACAATAAAAAAATATAAAGCTATTTTAAAGTGGAGGTCTGGATCGTTAGGTAGAATTTTTAAAGCATTGTTATAACGTCCGATAGGGTTTTCAATTATAGAAAACTTTCCAGTTTCCTGCCGGAGTTCATTATAAGCTAAGGCAAAGTTAGGGTCGAGTCGGACCAGTTCACGATAATGTGGCGCTGCTTTTAAGGACTCCCCTTTTTTCCCATAGTAGTTAGCCAAAATACGATGTGCGCTTACATCGTTTGGATCCAGTCTGGTGACGACATTATAATGTCGCAATGATTTTTGAGTTTCATCTTTTGTGGCATATAAGGCACCAAGTTTGCGATGAGTTTTGGTGTCTTCAGGATTTAAACGTGCAAGAATTTTATAATGATTCAGAGCTTGGTTTGTTTTTCCTGATTTTTCGTATAACCGCCCTAGCTTTCGATGTAAAGAAGAGTTTGATGGGTCTAGTACACTAATTTTTTCATAAAGACGGAGCGCATCCATTCTGCGGTGATTTTTTTCGTAGGCTACGGCAAGTCGTTGGTGGGTTTTTAAATCTTCTGGATGAGATTTTACAATACTTTCGTAAATATGGATTGCCTTTGACCTGTTTCCCTGCAGGTCGTAGACCCTAGCTAGCTTAGAATATGTCTCAGGATCTTTTGGATTAATACGGATTACTTCTTTAAAATGCTTTGTTGCACTTGCCAACTTTCCAGACTGGGTATGAAGATCAGCTAAGGCTTTATGGGCTTTCAGGTCATTGGGATTAAACTTGATAGCAATACGGTAGTGGCGGACAGCATCTTTCTCTCGTCCTTCCTTTGTGTATAGACTTGCAAGTGCATGACGTGCGGAAAAGTTTTTAGAGTCAATTCGGATAATTTCTTCATATTGACCGATCGCTTGTCCAATTTTCCCGGTTTGTTCATATAGTTCCAGTAATTCCCGATGAGTGTTTTCGTCATTACGATCGAGCTTAAGGGATTGCTTATAGTATTTGATCGCATTTTCGGTGTCTTTCAGCTTTACAGTTACATATGCGAGTTCCTTAAAAGCTAATGCGAAATAAGGATCAAGGTTGGTGGCGCCCTCGAAGTAGGTCCTCGCTTTTTTTAGTTCGCCTGTATTTATGAATTCATATCCAAGCCGGTAGTGGGCTTTAGGGTCATCGGGATTTATTTTTAACGCTTCATGGTAATGGTGGATTGCTTCTTTAGTTAGACCTATTTTCCCGTAGGCAAATCCGATTCCGGTATGTGCCTCAGCATCGAATGGTTGGATTTTTAGTGTTTCATTGTAGTGTTCGATTGATTTCTCATATTGTCCAAGCTTCCAATAGTTGTTAGCAAGATTAAAGTGTAGGTTTGGATCATGAGGACGTGATTGGATAATTTTTTTTAATTGCTGAATGTTGGATCGGGATACTTTTAGGCTAGGATCTTCAGCGTAGGTGATGGAGGGGAAAATGGCAAAAATGGCAAATAAGACTATATAGAAAAATTTAAATATTTGAGTGGAAGCCATGGCCCGAAAATAAGGAGATTACTAATTAACTCCTTATATATCGGTACAATCGATCAAAAACTTAATGAGCCTACGGCCAAATTCATATGGTTTGAAAGGTTTCTTTAGACACTCCTAACCCTCATTTTTTAAATGCTTTACTTGGACTTTAGGCCCTTTATTTTTTTTTAATAGTCGAGTGAATTCGTCGGTATTTAGTCGAACTTGGTTGAGGAGCGCTGTGGTTTGTTCTTTTTTCGGGCGTAATTGTGAAATGGCGTAGTCCATTCGTTTCAGAACTGTAAAAATATTGGCACCATCAATAAGTTTTACTTCTTTCTTTTCCTCCTGGATATTTAGTTCTAGGCTCACTTTAATTTGGTTAATCTCTTGAGACAAACGTTCCTCTAGTGAGATGATATTTTTTTCCAAGCTTCTCATGTGCGCGCGTTGGAGAACGGAGTTTGAATAAAGAAAACCCACGAGTAGAACAAGCAGCCCTGTATAGAATAAAACTTTAAGTGTTGTGTTTTCTCTTTTACATTTTTGAAGATTCTTCTTCACCTCTTTCATTTCCGCAGATAGAGAGCCGATTGATTTATCCAAAGAGTAATATTTTTCGTCAGGGGATTGGTCGACATTAAGTTCTTTTTTCTCAGATTGTGAGTGGGGATCTTTGTTTTCTTCCATAAATGAAAATTTCCATTTAACGTTAACGAAACGAGGTTGGTGAAAACCCTCAGGCTATTGCATCATTTTTACAGATAGAACTCAATGGTTACCCATTATAGTGGTAATATACAGGTTAATGATATTCTCTCCAGAAAAATAAACTATCAGTGTTCCTACAGCAAGGAATGGCCCAAAAGGAACCTGGCTCGTGGTGTTAATTTTTTTTCCAACCAGGCCAATCAACCCAACTACTGATCCCATAAAAGCACTAAGAAAAATTACTAGAAATACCTGTTTTAGACCTAGCAAAGCTCCAACTGCAGCGATAAATTTAATATCACCACCTCCCATCCCAACGCGACCGCGAACTCGATAATACACTTCTGAACTGAATAAAAATATGCCCCCCCCCGAAATCAAGCCGAGTAACGATTCTTTTAGTCCAATCAAATAACTTCCTGCCAAAAGCCCGAATATAATTCCCGGCAAAGTTATAGTGTCAGGGATTATCTTATGCTTAATATCGATGATAGCGACTGTTAAAAGGGTCGGACCAATCGCGCAAAATATAGCAAACTTCATCGACATGCCAAACTGAATAAACCCAGTAAGTAGCAACAGAGCAGTTGATACTTCAACTATTGGGTAAAGAAGAGAAATTGAAGCGGTGCACTGTCGACATTTTCCTTTAAGTAATAAATAACTGAGAACTGGTATGTTGTCCCATATAGAAACCCTTGTTTTGCACGACTGGCAATAGGAACGCGGTGTTATGATCGATTCGTTTTTTGGAAGTCGGTGGATACATACATTAATAAAACTTCCAAGTGTTAGACCGAGTAATAAAACAGCTGTGATTTGTAGGGGGAAGGGGGTGGTTGTTAAAATATTCATCCCTGAATGATCTTTGTTGTGTGAGAACCCAGTTCTTCTGGACTTTTGTTAGGGAAACTAGGAAGAGGATCTAAATCATGATTTTGAGTATACGGGACTAACTGAGTTACCACCTTATAGATAATGCCAGAAGGGAACCCCTTTCGTTCGAGAAATTTTGCTATTCGGCAGCGATCTCTTTCACTATCTCTTGACGAGAAGGTTGTGAGTTTCTTTTTCGCGCAAGACAACGCGATTTTTTTTTCATCGTATTCTTCATAAAGCAAATTAAGTGTTTCCTCAATAATTTGTCTTTCAAGGCCTTTGTCCTCAAGTTCTAGTCCTAATCGTAGTCTCCCTATTTTTTTATTTACGATGCGGAACCTTCCAAATTGCATCGCAAAACGCTCATCATTAATATATTCATTGTTTTTTAGGAAGATGAGGGTTTCATCCACTGCATTTTCAGAGAACTTTTTCTTTTTTAAGTAGCGGATTATTTCGTTTCGGCTTCGATCTCTGTATGCAAGGTACCGAATCGCGCGTCTACGGGCATTTTTTAATTCTTCCTCATATGGCATGAAAATATGACCACGTCAGGGTGTTGAGGTTGGATCTTTTTTTCCTTTTTTTGCAGAGCTTTCCTTTTCTTCTTTTACTTTGGGACCTTTTTTGTCGACTGGCTCCTTAAGAAGGCCCAATTTTTTTCTTAGTTTAGTTTCAATTTCATCGCACATATCGGGGTTTTCTAAGAGGAATGCCCTCGAGTTCGCCCGACCTTGTCCAATGCGGGTCTCGTTATATGAAAACCATGTACCACTTTTAGCTATCAGTTCATGGATTACTGCAAGATCAAGTAAGTCTCCTATTTTAGAAATCCCCTGTCCGTATAATATATCGAATTCGCAATCTCTAAATGGCGGCGCGACTTTGTTTTTAACTACTTTTACTCTTGTTCGATTTCCAACTATGCTATCGCCATCTTTGATGGCACCTATTCTCCTGATGTCCAAACGGACAGAAGAATAAAATTTAAGGGCGTTTCCTCCTGTCGTCGTTTCGGGGCTACCAAACATAACTCCAATTTTCATGCGAATCTGGTTGATAAAGATCAGACACGTTTTTGATTTATTGACCACACCTGCAAGTTTCCTCATGGCTTGGGACATGAGTCTTGCTTGCAGACCCATATGCGAATCACCCATATCACCATCGAGCTCAGCCTTGGGAACAAGAGCTGCAACCGAATCGATGACGATTACGTCCACTGCCCCGCTGCGAATTAAAACCTCTGCGATTTCCAGTGTTTGTTCTCCGGTGTCTGGTTGAGATAATAGGAGGTCGTCAAGGTTTACCCCTAGTTTTTCTGCATACTGAGGGTCTAGTGCATGTTCTGCATCAAGAAATGCAGCAACACCACAAGATTTTTGCGCCTCTGCAATAATGTGGAGTGTGAGGCTGGTTTTTCCAGAAGCTTCAGGTCCGTATATTTCTACGATGCGACCGCGGGGCACTCCGCCTACACCCAACGCGGAATCCAGTGAAATTGAGCCTGTGGAAATAACAGAAATTCCTTTTAAGGCACCCGCTTGACCCAACTTCATAATAGAACCCTTGCCAAACTGTTTTTCTATTTGAGTTAACGCCAAATCCAGCGCTTTTCCTCTATCATCCGACGCCATTAATTTTCTCCTTATTTTTTTAAGATAGTCTGCTCAGGGTTTCTGTTGGGTGACTTTTTATCTATGTCTAAAGAAATTCTAGGTAAAACAACAATAGCTTTTTTGTTTATAGAGTGAGTGGCGTTAAATGGCAAGGAATTTATCACTTAGAATTTGTATCGTATTCCCTGTGAAGAATAAAGCCTTTCACATTCGCTAAATTAACTATAGAATTCCCGACTGTCTATCCATTAGAATCACCCCCTCTTAGAGGCCGTTGACCTATGATATTACCTGTTATCCCTCAAGCTTCTGGCCCGGTTTTTTCAGAAGATGAACGGATCAACTTGTACTACTTAAATGAATTATACGCGGATATAGCTCGCTGCGTTTCTCTTAAACTGAAGGAAAATCATCAAATCGAGGTTCCTATTACTTCAGGGATTTGGGGCGGAACTTACCTCATAGCAGATGACGAAGGAAAATCAAAACGAAGAATCTGGCGGCTGTACTTCATTGCCAACTTGCCACAGAATAGCCCACTCGATAAACGTGAGAATATGGAGCATTTAGTTGGCTATTATTACACTTCAATTATTAATGCCTTTCGTCCATATGGATTAGAGCTTGATCTTAATATGTGGGGAGGTCGCTTGCCATATAGTAATGGAGCAAAACCGAGTTTAACTATGCATATGGTCGACTCTTCAGGAAAAGTGAACTGGTTGCGCGGGTTCTTTATATGGAACCTGGTTCCTTGGGAAGAATCAATCATTCACGATACCATTCGAAATGTTAAAGAATTTAAAGAAAAGTTTAATATTAAGAAAACCCCGATAATGAAACGGGACCCCAAGGATATTAAATATTTATTACAGGATGTGATTATAACTTATCGTACTTTGGAGAGTTCTTTTTCATCTGATTTTCTGGAACACGCTCAACCTATTATTGAAGAGGTAGCAGATCATTTTCTTGAAGGTTTGTTTGAACCGGCATTGATTCGAGAGTTATTTTTTAAAGTGAGAGAGAATAAGTTAATCGTAGGGTTTGAGGAAAGTCTTCAAGAGCATTACTTAAAAGAGGGTCTGGATGTGAGGCGGGTGGAAGATTGGCCGATTGAGAAAATTAATTATGTTCCCAAAGCGCTCAAAGAAAAGCTTATACCCCCCATCAAAAATATCTTCACTTCATTTAAATCTAATTTAGACCGAAAAAATGGTTTGTTGTGAAGTAAAGGGATTAAAGGATTAGGAATACGTACAAAGAAATAGTGCGATGGTGTCTAGTTTTAATGAAAGTTGACAGTATTGATTGCGGGGCTATTTTTTCATTTAACTTTTGTTTGCATAACTAGCAAAAGTTAAGAATGCTGGGTTAATGGCCGATGTGGTTTTTATGGTCTTTGAGCTTATTGATTAAAAAAGGAAATTTTTTTAATGAAATTTTTATATTGGGTGATATTTGGAATTTTTCTTGCTACTTCTTTAGGCTTTAATCTAAATGAGGTTTTTGCTGCTGAAAAATGTAAATATGTCCTAGCATGCGGTCAGGAGAAGAAGTCTACTGTGAAAGCGGCACCGAAAAAAATTATTAAATTTGTTCCCGAAGAGGAAACAGACGGGCCTAGTATAAAGGTATTGGTGATCAAGGAGAAGGAGATAAAGTTGTTGTTGGACTCAATTGAACAAAACTACAGAGCGTATACTGGTATAAATCGTTACGAAAGAATCGACAAAGTTTCTTCTAGAACTAATCAAGGCCGATTAAAAATAAAATTAACACGTGATGTTGACCCAACCATTACATCTACTGACAAGCCTTTGACTCTAGGTGGCAAGGGATTTAGTACTTCGGTGTTTAAGCCTGTCAACCAAGGTCTGCACTTTTCCTTTAATGGTCATATGAAAGAGTCACCTGTTTATAAAATTGAGAAGGAAAACACTTCAGGCCATTTAGATCTTGATTTTGAAGAAGCTCAAAGTGAAAAATTCTTAATTTTTCATGATAGCGGTTCAATTTTTGGCCGAGAACCTGATATTCTCGTGGACCCTAAGCCCAAACAATTTGCTAAACAACAAGAAGAAGCGGTTGAAAAAATCGATCCAATTCCAGAAACTGGTGTTTATTTTGATCAAAATAAAAAAGTAATAGTCCACCTTAATTCCACTGAAAAACCATTGGATTTGATTCGTGACAATTCCGCTCTTTTGCAATATGACTATCAGGCTTTAATTTCTAGCGGTCCTTAAAGAGTCGATTTCGAAAATAGTTTTTAGAGAACGGGGGTGTGAAAGCCGCAGTCCTAAGGTTGTTTTTTTGAGGTGCGGGGTTCTGACTTCTCCAGAGGGGTTCTGTCAAGGGAAGGTTTTTTGTCGGAGTATTCAATACCTCGATACCAATAAAAGAAAATCCAGAATCCAACAACAAAGGCCAACAATAGTACCTTGCGGATGGTGCTCGTTGGACGTCCCGTATTTTTTTGCAGCATTTTGTTGTCCTTTTAGATGTTTCCCTGAACACTTTTTTTTGAATAATGAAATTAAGCCTATTTATTTTTAGGCTAAACGAAAAACAAGTCAAGTTCTACCTTGACTAGGTTAGGGGGATTTTGCGCAACGAAACCCGAAGCTATTATTTTTAACTTCGGGAGTAAAGAAACTTCGATTAAATGTTGGCGCGCTTAAACCACATCCGTAGGACAAGCAGTCAAACCATGACCCACCTTTAAGTACCCGCTTGTCCATACCGTATTCACCGCGATTTATATTGTTTCCTGGGTGTGGAAGGTAAAAACTATCGACCCACTCCCATACATTCCCGGACATGTCGTACAACCCATAAGGACTTTTCCCATTAGGGTACGAGCCGACCGGTTCTGTACCTGTAGAACCTTTGTAGGGGTGATTCGATTTATTTGTGGCCCAAGTATTGCCCCATGGATAAATATTTCCGCTATCACCGCGAGCGGATTTTTCCCACTCCTGCTCAGTCGGGAGTCGCTTGCCCCTCCACTTGCAATATTCACTAGCATCGTGCCAACTGACATAAATCACAGGATGGTTTTTCTTGCCTCTGGGAATTTTTCCATTAGGCCAATGATAGGGTTCTTCACGCTTTGTGCCGTAAGTGAACTTTTCGTACTCTGCATTAGTTACTTCGTAACGATCGATATAAAATTTATTTACTGACTCGATATACTCAGGAGCCTCATCGTCCCATCTTTCGTTAGAGCCCATAATAAACTTTCCTCCAGGAATCAATGCCATTGAAACGGTGTCCTTCGGAGCGCCTTCTCGTACCCTAACGTCTGCATTAGCAGTCAAAGTGTGCGAGGTGGAATATGTTTTTGTTACAGGTAATGAGAACTTGGACTGAGGCTTGATCATGATAGTAGAATTTCTTGATAGAAAAACTTTCTCAGGTGAGGAAAATGGAGAAATGGGGCGCGTGCTAATGCCAACGTGGCATTGCTGGCATTCCGGACGTGTCGTCCGATGTTTTTTTGCTAGAGTTATATTTTTGACCTTGTGACATGCAGCGTCACATTTTAGTATGTGAGGATATTCTTCTATTACCTCAAAATCAATTTTCGATGTTTCGTAAGCTAGTAACGAAAACGGGCTAACTATCAGGAAATTCATTAGTACGACTAATCTTAGACTATAACTTAAGTACGTATTCACAGTTTGTAAAATGTGGTTGATCGTTATCAGTAGTTAGGGTGGGGAGTCATAATTAATTGAGAAAATATTATCAGGTTACAGAGCAGGGAGTCAAAGTAAAAGTCGGTTCTTTTAGTAGTTGTTTTGAATGCTCTTTAAGGTTGGGGTCGCTATGCAAGAATGGAGAGTGATTGAGGATGGTCCTCAAGACGGTGAATCAAATATGGCCATCGACAGGGCAATTTTGGCGTCGTGTGCTTCAGGTGAAACCCTGCCAACCTTGCGTTTGTATAGCTGGGAGCAGCCCACGCTGACAGTTGGGTATGCACAAGATTTCGCTAAAGAAATTGATGTTAATAGATGTCAAAAGTTAGGAATACAAATAGTACGCAGGCCAACTGGAGGAAGAGCGTTATTGCATAATCATGAAGTGACTTATAGCTTTACAGCCCCCATTCCTCATTCTAAGTTTCCATCCTCATTGCTCGGTGCTTATAAAGTTGTTGCCAGAGCATTACTTGAGGGACTTAAGGAAATTGGTGTCTGCGGTGCGGACTTGGCCTTGGGAGGAAAGTCCAATAGAGGCAGGCATTCTTTTCACTCTCCCTCATGTTTATCTAGTATCAATCATTTAGAAATAGAAGTTCAAGGCGCCAAATTGGTAGGTAGTGCTCAAAGGCGAACAAAGAGGGCGTTTCTTCAACATGGTTCAGTGCTTCTCGATTGCGATAGGGCACTTTTGAATTCTTTATTTAAATACGCAACAGACGATGATCGTTCTAAGTCTATGAATATACTGAATAATAAAGTTATCACTTTGTCCGAATGCCTTGGTGAAAGTGTAACGCGTAAAGAGGTTTTCCTGGCTCTGAAAAAAGGGTTTTCTAGGGTCTTGCAAGGAAACTGGGTTTCAGGGCATTTAAATTCTTTTGAATTGATTAGGTGTACCCCTAACTCATATTCGGTAGAGATTATAACTGCCTAGCGATGGTCCTTAAAATAACTAATGAATTTTTAAAATAGTTGGCACCGATGGATGTAAAAATATTCTACAGCGCACGGCTACTTGCTAGGGTTTGGAGGTTTCTGTTCCATAATCGAGGAACCTGTCTGCAAAGATTCAGAGGAGTTTTCTTAGTAATTCTTTTATTCAATATTGGAATTGGTTGCTCTCAAAAGCGAGGGATTGCAAACCATCCAAGACATCAGTTGTATCAAGATGTGACAGAAAGTTATCTTCCTCCTATCAAGGTTTCTCTCCAGGGGGCTATTTTTGTTAGAGGAGATAGAAAGCCCGGTTCCGATTTAATCTTGTTTGTTTCCGCTGAAGGGAAAGGGGCAAAAATAAAAATTCTCTTTAATAGAGGGACGAGTGGAATAGGTCGTGGCAAGGGGGCGAGTAAAGCTCAACATTTAGCTGAAAATATTCGCTTTCTAGCTAAAGGAGATATTAGTGGTAATGGTGTCGATGATCTTGTGTTGATTGTGTCTCCCCAGAAAAAAGGATCTGCGAAAGTACTTTTTAATAATGGTAAAGGATATTTTTACTCAAGATCAGAATTTGAACTACCTTTTGTTTCCAAGGGTGTGGAGCGTGTCGATCTGATTGACTTGGACCAAGACGGCGACACCGACTTTTTATTCACCGGAAGGAAAATACTGGGTGAAAACGAAAAACTTAAAAGACGACAAGGTCAGGTGTTGATTAACAATGGCGGAGAGCAGTTTATAGATGAGACCTTCCTACTGTGGCCCAACCTTCCCTCAGGGGTGATTGGTACAAGTATTGCCGACTATAACCAGGACGGATTCCCAGATGTGTTTTTGGTTTATGATAACGCACAAAATCGATTATTGATAAATAATGGAGTGGGAAAATTTATTGATAAGACAGACTATTTACTTCCAAGAATGATAGATCAAAGTACCCATGCTGATTGGGCCGATTTTGATCTTGATGGTGATAATGATTTGATTGTTACTAACAAGGTGATCAGGAAACCATACCAGAGCTATTCTGGGGAAACGATCTACTTTTTAGAAAATATTGGGTCAGGACGGTTTGTTAAAAAACCAAGTAAAATATTTCCTACTTTACCAGCATTTCGGGTTTATCTTCTGGATGCAAATGGAACGGGTATCCCAGATGTGATTATCCTTAATGAAAAAGGGTTGCTCTATTTAGTTGGAAAAGGTGAATGGGATTTCAGTGTAGAAACAAAAAAACGATTTCCACAAACAAGTCCTATGAGAGAAATGAGGTTTGGGGATATCAATGGAGATGGGTTTCTCGATTTAATAGGTATTACTGCAAAAAATAATTATCCTAAATTGTGGTTGAATAGAGTTAAGTAGAGTTTTCCTCTAAGTATTTTTAACGTCCAAGATATTTGGTGGTTGAGTAGGAGTTGGAATAATTTTTTTATAAAGAAAGGCGTCATGTCATATTTTAAAAAACTTACATTTTTGAAGGTTTTAACCACTATTGCATGGGCAGATGGCGAGGTAACCCAATCCGAGCTAAACATTCTCAAATCTTTTTACAGAAAATTCGATTTGGATAAAGGTGAACTTGCCGAATTAAGGCATTATCTTGCTGCACCGGTTTCAAAGAAAGAACAAACGGAGTTGTATGACCAGTTAGTGCATGAGTTGAACAATGAAAGTGAAAAAGAGGAAATTTTAACTGCGTTGGAGTCCATGGAACAGGCCAGTAAACGAATAGGGAATGAAGAGAAAGAACTGGTGAGGCAATTTCGTGAATTGCTTGAAAAAACATCGGTCACAAAAAGGTCACTTGGAAAAATCCGAAACTTACTTGGTAAAACAATTTTCTCTCGTACGCGTGGCAAGAACTTGGATTTAGAAAAATATTTCAAGCGTAAGGTTCTTAAGAAAGTAGAACTGAAAACAGCAAGGTTGGGTGTGAAAATGAATCTACCGGAAGACAAGTTGTACTTTATTTGCCTTCTCGGGGCATTGATGGCATCTGTTTCAAATGTTGATGGGCATTTCGATAATTCAGAAAAAAAAGTTTTCAAAAAAGAACTGTCAGGATATTTTGATTTTAAAAACCAAGAACTTGAAATCTTATTTGAAGTAATTATAGAACTGACTAAACATGGTTTTGACTCCCACGAAGTAACAACGGAACTTAACAATCTGGTGACCTATAACGAGAAAGTTGATATTGCTAACTGTATGTTGGCAGTGGGCGGTGCTGATGGAGTACTTTCTCACGAAGAAGCAGAAGAAATTAGACGAATTACTAAAGCTTTGCGCATTCCTCATAAAGTGTTTATTGAAGCTAAAATGAAAGTTGTTTCTCGTTTGCGCCAACTTTGAGCACAAAACTTGTTCTATGGTTTTGATGAAATTTAGAACTAGGGGAAGACTATTCTAGTACAAAGAATCAGGCACCTTAGATGACAAGAGAAGGTAAATTTATTGGAATCTTATTCGAATGTTGCAATATTTATCGTCGTATTTATATGAACAAGGAAAAAAACGCTTACGAAGGAAAGTGCCCTAAATGTAATGGGGAAGTTAAAGTAAAGATCGGGCCAGGGGGGACGGAGACACGTTTTTTTTCAGCACGGTAACATTTAGTTATGATTGTATTAGTGGTTTTTTTTATTCTTTTGAAAAAATATGAATTTTTATCAGAATTTTAGCAAGTGAAGTTGATTCTTCAGCGTGTAACCTGTGCCTCTGTCTGTGTCGGCGAGGAGGAAATAGCCAATATCAATAG
Organism: Nitrospinaceae bacterium; assembly: GCA_029937655.1. Lineage (GTDB taxonomy): Bacteria > Nitrospinota > Nitrospinia > Nitrospinales > VA-1 > Nitromaritima. The sequence goes on along the minus strand of JAPYPK010000002.1, from coordinate 16,095 downwards.
AGGGATACTGGTTTTATTTGGTGTTGAAAAAGGGGACGGGGGAGATCAAACTTCTTTTCTAGCTGATAAAACTTTAAACTTAAGGGTTTTCCCCGATGATAGGGGGAAAATGAATCTTTCTTGCGTTGATATCGGGGGTGATATTTTAGTGGTTTCTCAGTTTACCCTTGCTGGAGACTGTTCGCGTGGTAGGCGCCCAGGATTTGATAGGGCAGCAGACCCCGATACTGCTCGGACACTTTACGAAGCTTATGTCGAGTTATTGAATCGGTCGGGGCTTAAGGTTGCCATGGGAAGATTTGCGGCAGATATGAAAGTGCAATCGGTCAATGATGGCCCAGTTACTTTCGTGCTAGAGCGTTAGCCATTATGTTGAAACTAGCATTGCTTAATTTCTAGGTTGTTAGCCCAAGTGTTTATTGTGATATAGCACAATTCAGGAAAACTTAAGCAAGACACATTTCTTAGGTTTTTTTTATATACCTGGATATACTTTATCTTTGCAGATTAGATTAGAAGGGAATCGAGTCCAACGCGATACCCATCAGACCTGAAGGAAAGAACCCAATTAAAATAATAGCGATGGCACTTAAAGCAATAAGGGTTCCCATACCCCGGTGGATGACTACTTTCTCTTCACTCTCGTTTTCATGAAAATACATCATGACAATGATTCTTAAATAGAAATAAACGGAGACTACAGTGGAAATCACTGCCATGATTGTGATTAAGATGTATCCTTGTTTGATAGCAGCCATAAAAACGTAAAATTTTCCAAAGAAACCCGCGGTTGGGGGAAACCCGGCAAGAGAAAGCAAAAACAGGCTCATTGTTCCAGCGAGTAACGGGTGTTTTTTGGCTAGCCCTTTGAAACGAGAAACAGAATTTCCTTTTTCACCTTCTCCCTCCATTATAAAAACCACTGCAAATGCCCCGATATTCATGAAGAGATAGACGTTGAGATAAAATATAAGACTTGCTACGCCGTCCTGGCTATTAGCGACGATACCTATAAGCAAATAACCAGCGTGAGCCACACCTGAGTAAGCGAGCATTCGCTTAACGTCATCCTGAAAAATAGCTGCGATGTTTCCTACAAACATCGTTAGGACTGATATTCCAAAAAGAAAGGGCATCCATATGCTGTGTAGTTCTGAAAAGGCAGTAAAAAAAAATCTTGCGATCAATGCAAAGGCTGCGGCTTTTGTGGCGACAGACATGAAACCAGTAATGGGAGTGGGTGCTCCTTGGTAAACGTCTGGGGTCCAGGAATGGAATGGTGCAAGGGAAACCTTGAACGCAAGCCCAGAAAACAACAAGCCCATTCCAATATATACGAGTGTGTTACGACTATAAGGGTTTGTGCATTCCCCCGCTTCATCGCAGTGCAAAAGCTGACCAATAAGGCGGATTTCTGTTGTCCCAGTACCTGCATATATCAGAGCCATCCCATAAACTAAAATTGCAGAGGCGAATGCACCTGTTAGAAGGTATTTGACAGTTGACTCTTGCGAGGCAAGGGTTGCCCATTTTAAGTTAGGGGTGCTTGATGGACTTTCCTTTCCTGTCCCATGTTTAGCTGAAAAACCGCAAAGGATATACAGGGAAATAGAAAATATTTCGAGCGATACGAATGCAGTGATCATGTTTCCGGATTTTGCTAAAAACATCATTCCCACAACTGCCATAAGTATCAGCGAAAAGTACTCAGATTTATTTTCGTGGTCGAATTGTGGGTATTTGGCTGACCCCATGACTGCGAATATTGCCATGAGTAAAAAAACAATATTAAACCCCTGGCCAAATTTATCGTGGATCAACGAATTGCTGAACATGTCAGGTTGTAGACCGTTCCCTATAGTTGGAGCACTTTCCCATAATGTTAATGAAAAGAAAAACGAAATAGCAATGCCCACCAGCGTTGCCTTGGACAGATATTCGTTAGTGTTGAAATTTTTTTTAAGACCAATTAGTAGGAGAAAAAATGCGGTAGACAGCAATGTGAGTTCTGGGCTTAGAGCAGCCCAAAACATATCTTGATAATTAATTTTAAATTCCATGTCGGAACTCGTGGAGGCTAGTGTGATCAGATAACTCGTGTTCGACCAGACTTATTTGTTTTAAAGAAGTCTTTTTAAAGTATTTCACCTGTTTTTTCAAGTTAATGTTTTTGGTCTTATTTTTTATTTATATAGATTTTTTCAACCTCTAATTAGGCAATTAAATAAATTTTCTCATAATTAAGGCATTAAAATCATGGGTAAACCAACGAGGGGTAGCTAGTTTGATACTTTAAAATCCCCTTCGATGGGTTGGTTTATTTCGCTGTCTTGGGTCTTTTTGAAAAACTCCCTGGACCCTATTGTTTAGACGTTACAATCAAAATAATGGGAGGTTATTAATTCAAGAAAATCTTTTTAGAGACTCATTACTTTTTATTTTTGGGTAGGCTTGGCCTGCTTCCAGTAAAACCCACTTTTCAGAAGTGTCTCCCACAATCAAATCTAGATAATCGTCTAATTGGATGAGTTTAATGGTGTCGGGTGGAAGCCTTAGTCGTAGGAGTTTTTCATGATAGCGTCCTTTAAGTGAGACAAAGTTCCCTTTAATTTTTTGGACCAAAAATACATCGTTGAGCGTATTTTGGATAACTGGTGGGTCTTTAAGGACTCGGGATGATTCGCTGTCTAGTAGTTGGCTGAGCTTGAGGCATCGTTCCAGTTTGGCACATAGCTGTTTTACTAGTTGCGAAATATTTGTGTTTGAGAATCCATGAGCGATCTTTTTTTTATCTAGCCAGTTAAAAAAAGAGTATATTTCAAAAAGCACATGATTGATTTCTGTTTTTTTAGTGATGGACTTAAGCGGTAGGTAGGCCACGATAAAGTGACTGAGGTGCGAGGGTTCAATGTCACAGGAGTCCGCGATTAAACGAGATGTCCCTCCCTGTTCCTCGCTTGCCAGGTCACATTCGATTAAACTTGAATGAAGAAGGGATAGACTTCTCCCTAGTTCGGGTGTTAAGTCCTCCTTGTTAGATGGAGTAGGGTTTTCGGTAGCGTATTCGTTCATCAGTTCATACAAAGTCATAAAATTCTCCTACTCTCTGATTTTTGTGACACATTCTTTGAGAACTTTTAAGCAAAAATCGAATTTTTCATCTTCAATGTTTCCCATGTTAGCTATTCTAAAAATTTTTTTATTAAATAGACCTTGTCCCGCATAAATGATGAATCCATTTTTTTTTAGCTTGTCATGAAGCCAGTCATAGGAAAGACCGTTGGGAAGTTTTAATGCAGTCAGACAATTGGACCGGTGACTTTCTGGTATCAGAAAGTCAAGGCCAATTTCTTTAAACCCTTTGCGTAAGCCTTCAGCTATTTTCCTGTAACGCTCTATTCGCCTATCGACGGTTTCTTCTAATAATTCTTCGAGGGCAGCATTTAAAGCATAATGTGCTTGAATTGCTGGGGTAAAGAGGGTGTCTCCTTGCTCCTGAACTTTGAGGTGTTCTGCAAGGTCAAAGTATACTGAACGAGCAGGTATGTCTTTTATCCGGGAGAGATCTTTTTTCCTATGAAGAACGAAGGAAACACCCGGCAAACCATGGATGCATTTATTGGCGGTTCCAACCGCAAAATCGATTGGATATTGTCCAAAGTTAATCTTATCTCCTCCTAAACTGCTGATGCAATCTACTACCAAACGCTTGTCGTACTGCTTCGCCAGTAAAGCAATTTCAGGAAGCGGGTTCAGTAGACCAGTTGTTGTTTCATGGTGGACCATGGCAATTACTTCAATCGAGGAGTTCTCTTTTAGCGCTTGTTCAACTTCTTCGAGTCTAGGTATTTCACCCCAGTTATAATTTATTATATGTTTGCTCATTCGGTAGACATCTGCCATTTTACCGATGCGGTTACCATACACGCCGTTTTGAATTACCAGCATCGATCGGTCAGGGGCGAGGCATGATGAAACTGCCATCTCTAAAGCGGCAGTTCCTGACCCAGTTATTAAAATGGCCGAATACTCCTTTTCGATGTCAAACGCTTGCAATAGTTTTTTTCTGATTGACCCCATTAAATCTGAAAATTCAGGTTCTCGGTGGCACAGATCCCCACGGAGTTGGGCATCTCGTACCCTGTCAGTTACGTTGACAGGGCCTGGGTTCATTAGAGTCATTTTTTTCATAACTTTTTTCTGGTTCACGGTATAAATTTATAACAGATGTGTTGCAGTTTAACCTACAGCACGGAGAGGGGCAAAGCTTTATAATAGCGATTAGAAAACGTCTCTTAATGATGATTGAATATTTCCCAACCCCCTCTTATACTTAACTTAATGGTCAACTTATTTAAGTTAATAATTAGCTTGTTGTTCTTTAAGATCGGTATAGCCACCGCTTACGCCGATTATTCAAACTTATTCATTCCTCAAATTAAATATGAAGGTGGCAATTCTATCCCCCACCCAACAGCCATTGATAGTTTGCTAGGACAGGTTGAGCGTAGAACTTCTATTGAAACTAACCGGGGGCTAGCTCAGATAGCATTGTCTCATCCCAACCTTTACCAATATCCTTTCATCTATATGGCGGGTAGTAAAGAGTTTGAGGTATTGTCTGCTAATGAACTGCAACGTCTCAGAAATTATCTGAGTTATGGAGGATTTCTCCTTGTAGACGACAATTCCTCCAATACCAACTCAAAATTTGATATTTCGGTTCGTAAAATGATTGAGGGGCTATTCCCGCAAGTTCCTTTAAAGAAAATTTCCCGAGACCATTCAATCTTTCGTTCTTTTTATTTAATCAATCGAGTGACTGGACGAAAGCAGGTTAATTCATATTTAGAGGGAATTAACATTAAAGGGCGCACAGTTCTTATATACTCAGCGAACGACCTTGGTGGCGCTTGGGCAAGAGATAAGTTGGGGCAATGGGCTCATAATATTATTGGTGGGGGCAGTAGACAAAGGCAGCTTGCGATAAGGCTTGGAGTGAATATCATTATGTATGCACTTACGCTAGACTACAAAAAAGACATGGTACATTTGCCAATTATCCTTGAGCGGTTGAAAAGGCATCAGTTGCCATGAAGGTTCTTATCGAATTCTTTGGCCTAGACCCTGTTCAGTTTAATGAAGTTGGCCTAAGTTTAGCAACAAAAGACCTATCGTACGCGTGGATATTGATATTGTTTGTAGTTCCTCTAGCTTTGTGGTTTTTTTGGGTCAGCCTCAAGCGAATCCATTCACCATTCCGCAAAACCTTTCTTATTAGCCTCCGAGCGCTCACATTTTTTTTATTGATATTTATTCTCCTGCAACCAGAGCTGGAATTCAAAAAAAGCCATATTCTTAAAAATAGAATTGCTGTTTTAGTTGATGATACTAAGAGCATGTCCATAAAAACATTTCCCTCGGAGCAATCTCGTGCCGAGATTGTTCGACAAGCCTTTGGAACAAACCAAGGTGTATTAGAGTCCTTGGCCAATGTTTTCCAACTCGACTATTACTTGATTTCTGACCAGATAGAACCGACTTATTCGTTCAGTTCGGGCGGACATTACAGTCCTAAAAAAACAAACACTGACTTTGAAGCGGTATTTTCTAAATTAAAAACACAGTACGACGGTAAATCTCTACAAGGGGTTATGTTGTTCTCGGATGGGGGAGATCTTGCAATGCCGCCTGAAACTATCTCTTCTGGATTGTTGGCTCTTCTTACGAATTGGGAGGGACCTGTTCACAGTTTTCAAGCAGGAACCAATCATATGTTCAAAGATTTAGCCATCGAAGAAATTGATTCAGCCGATTTTGGTTTTGTTCATCAACCAGTACACTTGACAGTTACCATCGGTGCCTCAAATATAGGCAACAGAAATATACCCCTCGTGCTCAAAGATGGAGATACCATATTGCTTTCCCGTGTTGTAGAGATTAGAGAGGGGCGAAACCGCTATTCTGTGCAATTGGAATTCACTCCAAATGTATTAGGTAAACACGTATATTCTCTCACTGTCCCGCTCTTTGCAGGCGAGTCCGTAGCAATCAATAACAGGAAAGACTTTCAAGTGAAAGTCATCCGTGACCGTATACGTGTCCTACATTTGAATGGACGCCCATCATGGGACTCACGATTTCTACGTGAAGTTTTAGCTAACCACCCGAAGGTGGACCTCTTATCTTTTTTTATTTTGCGAACATTAGATGACGATGTGGGGTCTCCCACTTCTGAATTGAGCCTTATTCCGTTTCCAACCAACTTATTGTTTAATGATTATCTGAATTCATTCGATCTCATCGTGTTTCAGAATTTTAGCTACAAGCCATTTATAGACAAAGGGTATCTCACTAACATAAAAAATTTTGTAGAAAGTGGAGGCGCATTCGTGATGATCGGAGGTGAGTTGTCATTTCAGGGGGGTGGATATGCGCAAACCGATATCGAAGAAATTTTACCGGTATACTTGGAAGATAAACCACAACCATTTGTAGACGAATCGTTTGCCATACAACTAGAAATAAATCCGTCCCGCCATCCTATACTCCAACTTGAAAAAGAACCAGGTGGTAATAGTAGAGCTTGGGAGAAACTGCCAGAACTTAATGGAATCAATCTAGGACTCAAACCACGTAAAAACGCGAATATTTTAGCTTCGTTTGTAAAGGGTCGGGACAAATACCCAGTATTAGTTACTGGACATGCCGGTAAGGGGAGGAGTCTTATTGTAGCAACAGATTCTTTGTGGAACTGGAACTTTCGACAGGTAGGAGAGGGTGGAAGTGGCCGCCATTACCATAGATTTTGGAACAATCTCATTAGCTGGTTGATCGATGAACCAGAGACACGGTTGTTGAAAATAGAAACGCACAAGGAGCGCTATGAAGAAGGAGAAGAGGTTCTTCTTCGTGTATCCGTTTTTCAGTTAAACTACAATCCATACGTCGGAGCAAAAGTACGACTGGCTATAAAGACGCGTTCAGGTGATATGAAACTTGCAACTCTTAAGACCAATAAGAATGGGGAAGCTTCGCACCGGTTTATACCCACAGAAGAGGGGTTCTATACCGTTAAAGCTGAAATGGAGACAGGTAAACATAGGTTGGAAGAGAAAACGGAGTTTTCGGTTTTTAGTGAAACTGCTGAGTTTCAAAAACCTAGGGTCAACGAAACTTTATTGAGACGCATAGCCGAAGTTTCTGGAGGCAATTATGAAATTTTGACAAAAAAAACTAATTTTTCAAAAGTCAACTTTAAGAACCCGAAAATTGAAATTAAGACCAGCAGTAAGTATGTTCCGCTTTGGGATAACTGGTGGGTATATGCACTTATTCTAAGTTTTCTTTCGCTCGACTGGTTCACACGACGTAAATCCGGTCTTAGTTAAAAAAGAGGCAGAAGGGCAGAAAAGTAAATTGCTAGTTATGAGAAATATTGCAGTTTCGTTTCGTATGATCAAGGAAATTACGGTTAAATATTAATCATGTAACAATGTGCTTGAATGAAGGTGATTTATATGTGTTTTATATTATTTCCTATATTGAAAACCTCACCAATCTCCTGTAAGATCAAGTTGTTAAGGGTGTTTTGTGTTACCTTCCCCGATTTTTGATTTATAAAACAGGTTTGTTAATGCCTCAGTTAGTTACAGAGAACCTTTCGCTTAAAACCTGGGTACGCGATCGCATTTTATTTCTAGCGCTCGTTATATTTCTTTTTGGTGGGGCGTTTTATATTGGTGCTGGAAAATTTTTAGATCCACAGAACGAGTGGCTCCACCCGATTAAAGAATTTGCCCTCCTACTTTCACTCGTTGGTGTCGTTTCTTTGGGCTACGAGTTATTTCTTCGCGAGATGACTTTTCGCGAGTATAAAGATGCGTTAGAAGAAATTGTTAATCCTGATGCTGTTCGTCTTGGCATAGAAGGAATTTATAAAAACAGGTCTGAGTTGGGGCGGTCTATTTCTTTTGAGAGTTTATTTCGGCAGGTAGACAAAGAATTATTTGTAGGTGGATCGTCTCTTCTTTCCATAGTCACTTCCAGTGCAGAATTACTCAAGAAAAAAGTTTTAAGTGGAGTTGACGTGCGTTTATTGCTTATGGATCCGAGTTCTCATGTAGTTGAGATAATCACCCGACAGGGGCAAGGCCGGGCAACCTTCCTAAACGAGATTCGCACATCTTTAATGTTGCTGCAAAAAATTTCACACGAGATTGATAGTGAACCCGGTTATTCTGATCGAGGCAAACTTATCGTGCATACTTACGATTGTATCCCATCGCATTCATTTATTTGCTTAGATGAAGGAAGTTTGAAGGGAAAGATTGTGGCTGATATAGGTCCCTATCTTGGTCGTACAACGCCGCGACCGAGCATGGTTGTCGCTAACAAAAAAGATGGGATTTATGATTATTGGAAGAGTATGGGTGATCTTATGTGGCAGGAAAGCAAGTTTTTTAATCTATCCGGAGATGACTTGTTTGGCACTCAAACTAAAGCCTTGATGTTTACTAGTGGAGCGAATACAGAGTATTACGAAAAAGCCACCGATAGTTGGGAAAAGGCATCCATTTGTAAAATGAATAAAAACTGGCGAAGTATCAAAGGGAGTCAATGGGTATGGGTGCGCGAGTCTGCAGCATTAGAGCAAATTAAAACAGGCACTAAAAAAAGGTTCCGTTTAAAAATAAACTTGCCTTCTGATAGTAGTGGCGAACATATCGTCCGTGCTGATCTTTTTTTGCGATCCAGCGATGAATGCCGACTTAATATTAACGATACCAGCATGAATCAAGCTTATGGGGGAGCATCCTACCCCGATCCCTTCATTGTCGATATAGGCAGGTACCTCAAAAGTGGAGAAAATACAATCTACTTTGAACTCATAAGTTTTGCCAGGCCCGATGCTGAAGAAACCCAAGACAGTCTTGCTGGTCTTATCTACCGCTTGCATTTAGAGTATAGGGAGTAGTGTTTCACCATCCGGCTTTATCTCTTTAATGATGGAGCAACCCCTTTCACTTTTGATTTATTGTTGAACGTTCTCAATTTTTCAAAATTGTAACGGTGGATAGTAGTTTTTTCTGTCAATTAGCGCAGTAGATTTTGGCTTAGATTATTAACCCATAAAACAAACTTTCTCTTATTTTACAAGTGCTTATTTGCTTTGCTTCTGCTGAGTCAAGGTTGTTATTGACAGGGTAAGGAAGGCTGATATAATCGCCGCTTTAACGATTCCCCCAGCGTTTTCGCAGGGTTTAAGCAAGTAATAATATATAATCATTTCGGGCCGATATGGGTATCTAAGGAATGGGTTTTTCTTGGCATTCGGTGAATCTGTTATGCAGGAATATTTTTTCATTTCGCTGGTTGCAGTTTTCGCTTTGGTGCTTGTAGGGGCCTTGCTAGCTCTATCTACCATCCTCGGCCCTAGAAATCCCTCTCCACAAAAACTAGTTCCGTATGAGTGCGGGATGGTTCCCAAGGAAGAAGCTAAAGGGCGCTATCCTGTTCGCTTTGCTACGGTTGCCATGCTATTCATAATTTTCGACATTGAGGTGGTGTTTATGTACCCGTGGGCAGTGTCACTGGGTCAACTTAAACTATTCGGATTGATCGAAATGTTGGTATTTATTTTTATTCTCGGTATTGCTTACGTCTACATTTGGGGGCGGGGAGGTTTAGAGTGGGATTGATTGACCAGGCAGTCGACTTGCTAGAAACTGGGGTCAGTAATGTTAAAGAAAACGTGAAGGATGTTTTGGATCAGGCAGATTATGATTATTCAGGTGCGATCTATGACAGTATTCTGACAACGAAAGTGGGTAAGGTGATCGGGTGGGCTCAGAAAAATGCCTTATGGCCAGCGACATTTGGGCTTGCTTGTTGTGCTATTGAGATGATGGCAATGGCTAACTCCAGGTGGGATGCGGCTCGTTTTGGAGCTGAAGTATTTCGCGCATCTCCTAGGCAAGCGGATTTAATGATCGTTTCGGGTCGAGTTTCGCAGAAGATGGCACCTGTCTTAAAAACAATTTTTGACCAAATGCCTGAACCTAAATGGGTTATTTCTATGGGAGCTTGTGCGTCTTGTGGTGGGATCTTCAATAACTATGCAATTGTGCAAGGTGTTGACCGTGTAGTACCAGTGGATGTTTATGTGCCAGGCTGCCCGCCAGGACCAGAAGCTTTGCTCTACGGCATCATAAAGCTTCAAGAAAAAATCATGAATGAAGCGGGGACTAAACAGGCCGCCAAGAGAGTGGCATGACCAGCGAAGAGATTGTCGAAAAGATCAAGACTGATCAAGGAAAAGCCATCAATTCTTCTGAGGTGAACTTAGGTGATTCGGTTATCTTTGTTGGGGCAGAGAGAATTCATGACATCGCGGAATATCTCAAGAACGATCCTGATTTGGACTTCGACTATCTTTCTAACATCACCGGAACGGATTATCTCAATGAAGAACGGGAACCTCGCTTCGAGGTGGTTTATGAACTCCATTCAATCGAAAAAAATCATTCCATACGCATTAGAGTCGGCCTAGACGAAGAAGATCCAACCATCCCTACGGTGTCGGACTTGTGGAAGGGGGCTCTTTACCCCGAGCGTGAGCTATTTGATATGTTTGGGTTCAACATTAAGGGACACTCTAACCTCAGTCGGTTAATCATGCCTGAAGAATGGGAAGGAAACCCTTTGCGCAAGGATTACCCACTGACAATAGAAGATGTCACATTTTCCCATAACCGGGAATTTAAACAGGATTTAGTGAAGTCTAAGCCACGAACCAGATAATTAGAGTGCAACGATGACTGTTACCGACCAAGGCCTACTAGAACGGGAAAAAGATTCGATGACCCTTAATATGGGTCCTCAGCATCCGAGTACGCATGGTGTCTTTCGTGTAGTTCTTGAAATGGATGGAGAGTTGGTGGACTCGGCAGAGCCTCATATCGGTTTTTTGCATACGGGAATAGAAAAAACCTCTGAGGCGAAACGCTATGTCCATGTTATTCCCATGACTGACCGGCTTGACTACCTAAGTCCACCGGGAAATAATCTGGCCTTTTGTTTGACGGTAGAAAAACTTTTGCAAACAGATGTCCCTGAACGCGCTAAGTTTTTGCGCGTGATTATGTGCGAACTTGCGCGTATGGCTAGTCATCTAGTATGGCTTGCAACTCACGCACTAGACATAGGTGCGATGACAGTATTCTTATACTGCTGGCGTGAGCGAGAAATGATCCTTGATCTTAACGAGGAGATCTCGGGCGTACGAATGATGACAAGCTACATTCGCTTGGGCGGTGTTGTCAAAGATTCGACTCCCGGGTGGTTGCAAAGCGTGCGTAACTTTGTTGAATATTTCCCAGCAAAGATTGACGAGTACGAACGCCTGCTGACTCATAACCCAATCTGGCTAGACCGTACCCAAAATATTGGAGTGATGAGTCGCGAGGAAGCGATTAACTGGAGCATGAGTGGTCCCGTTCTTCGGGCGTCGGGTGTCAATTGGGATTTGCGTAAACAAAGACCTTATTCTGGGTACGAGAATTTTGAGTTTGAAGTGCCAACGGGAAAAAATGGAGATATTTATGACCGATATCTTGTGCGTGTTGCCGAGTTGAGACAAAGTCGTGAGATTGTTCGGCAGGCGCTCAAAAATTTACCTGCAGGTCCTTATAAGGTTGACGATAACAAAATATCCTTACCGAATCGGAAAACGCTTAAATCAAGCATGGAGGCTTTGATCCATCACTTTAAACTGGTGTCAGAGGGAGTCTCAGTACCAAAAGGTGAGACGTATGTTCCAATAGAAGGACCGCGTGGAGAAGTCGGTTTTTACATCGTTAGTGATGGCAGTAATGTTCCTAGTCGAGTGAAACTACGGGCTCCATCATTCATGGCAATTCCAGGGATGTGTAAAATGATGGAGGGATGTTTTATTGCTGATGTTGTCGGTATTATAGGAAGCATAGACATTGTAATGGGAGAGGTTGATCGCTGATGTTCGTGTTTACTTCAGAAGAAAAAAATAAAATAGAAAAGATAGTCGGTAGGTATCCGGTTAAACAGTCTGCTTTGTTACCCTTGCTCACACTTGTTCAGCGACGTGATGGATACGTGAGTCCCGAGGCGATGGAGGCTATTGGTAAAGAATTGGAATTGTCGCCAGCTTATGTTCAGTCGGTTATGTCATTTTATACGATGTATCACGCTCAACCGACAGGCAAGTACATCATTCTCTTCTGCCACAACATTAGCTGCCAACTTAATGGAGCAGATGAGTTACTTAAATATACTGCTAAGAAACTGGGCACGGACGTGGGTGGTACAACGACGGATAAGAAGTTTACTTTGCATCAAGAAGAATGTCTTGCTGCTTGTTGCGGTGGGCCGATGATGCGTATTAACGATACATTCTACGAGAATCTAACACGAGAGAAGGTTGACCAGATTCTCGATTCTTTACCTTAAAAAACTTAGGGTCTATGATGCAGATTTTGTTTAAGAATATTGATAGGAAGGGCCTTGCTAATATTGATATTTACGAAAAACAAGGTGGCTATCAGTCTTTGAAAAAAGCCTTTGCTAAAAAACCCGAAGAGATTATAGAGATAGTCAAGGCTTCCGGGTTGCGTGGGCGAGGCGGTGCCGGGTTTCCCGCGGGTTTGAAATGGAGTTTTCTAGCAAAAGATGTTTTCCCTCGTTATTTAGCTTGTAATGCTGATGAAAGCGAACCGGGTACCTGTAAAGATCGTGAACTTCTTGAAAAAAATCCACACCTCCTCATAGAGGGAATTGTTGCGACTTGCTATGCGTGCCAAATAGAAACTGCCTACATCTATTTTCGTGGTGAGTTTCAACATGCTTCGGACCTTATGGACAAGGCTATTGAAGAAGCACACAAGAAAGGATACCTAGGTAAAAATATCATGGGTTCAGGGTTAGATCTTGATCTTTATACCCATCTCGGTGCTGGAGCTTATATCTGTGGAGAAGAGTCAGCTTTGCTCAACTCCCTTGAGGGGCGACGCGGTGAACCACGATTAAAACCACCGTTTCCAGCTGTAGAGGGGTTGTACGGTCAACCCACAGTTATTAACAACGTGGAAACCCTTTGTGCTGTGCCATGGATCGTCAATGAAGGTGGGGAGAAATATGCGGCAATCGGAACGGAAAAAAGTAAAGGGACCAAGTTAGTCAGCGTATCAGGGCATGTCAAAAAACCAGGCAACTACGAAATTGTACTCGGGATGCCTGTTCGCGAAATTATTTTTGATTTGGCAGGAGGGATTCGTGAAGACAATCGTCTTAAAGCTTTTATTCCTGGTGGGTCTTCCGTTCCTATGCTAACCGCGGATAAAGTAGATGTCGGTTACGACTACGAGTCACTTCAAGAGGCTGGATCCATGCTTGGCTCAGGTGCACTTATTGTGATGGATCACACGGTAAATGTTGTTGAGGTAACACTTCGCCTAGCGTATTTCTATATGCACGAATCTTGTGGCAAGTGTACTCCTTGCAGAGAAGGTACCAGATGGATGTGGCAGATTCTTGGTAAGATTCAGACAGGGGAAGGCGTTGGCGCTCAAGTAGATAAGTTGCTAGATATTTGTGACAACATGAGTTTTAAATGTTTTTGTCCCTTGGGTGATGCTGCTGTTGGTCCGGTTGCGAGTAGTATTAAATACTTTCGCTCTGATTATGACGAGTTAATTAAAAAGCTTGAAGGTGACAAAGTTGCAACATGAGGTAGATTATGTCCAAAGATAACAATATTAATATAACGATCAACGACCAGCCAGTAAGTGTTCCTAAAGGCACTCTGGTGGTTGAAGCTGCAAAACAGATTGGGATAGAGATCCCGGTATTTTGTTATCACGAAAAGTTGGGTCCATTTGGTTGCTGTCGGATGTGTCTTGTCGAAGTAGAGAAAATGCCTAAACTCACCACGGCCTGCACTCAGACTGTGATGCCAGATATGGTGGTGAAAACGGAAAGTCCAAAGGTTGTAAAAGCCCAACAAGGAGTTTTAGAGTTTACATTGCTCAATCATCCTTTGGATTGTCCGGTTTGTGATAAAGGTGGGGAATGTCCGCTTCAGGATAATACATTCAAGTTTGGTCCGGGGACAACGCGCATGGAGTTTGATAGAGCAAACCAGGATAAGGCAATGCCGCTCAGCCCAGTTATTACTATTGACCGAGAGCGTTGTATCGCTTGTCAACGGTGTACAAGATACAGCGATATCATTGAACAAGAGAGTGCATTAGTCATGCTTAATCGTGGTTTTAATAACGAAGTAGGCACTTTTAATAACGAACCTTATGCTACGAAGTATTCTGGTAATGTCATTGATATCTGTCCTGTAGGTGCACTTACCAACACTGAGTTTCGCTTTAAAGCACGTACCTGGGATTTGGATAATTCTGCAACACTGTGTGCTCACTGTGGTTGTAATTGCAATATGACCCTCGCTTCACGGACGAACGAGTTTATGCGTATTGAGACCCGCCCAAATGATCTAGTCGATGATGGCTGGATTTGTGATAAGGCACGCTTTGGATATGATTTCATTGAAAGTGATGATCGAATTGTTGAAGCTATAAGCTTGGCCGATGGCGAACGAAAGGTCGTCAAGACTTTTGATGCAGCAATACAGGTTGCTAAATCTTTGAAAAAAGTTACTGATGAGCATGGCCCCGAAAGTATTGGTTTCATCGGGTCTCCTTTTGGCACCAATGAAGAGTTGTATCTTTATCACAAGCTATTTCGTTTAGAGCTAAGGACTAATAATTTAGACCATAAAATCTATTCAGATACCCCTGGGTTGCCCGTTGACCACTATGATTTTTTGAATATTGAAACAGCGAACCTAGTTTTATTAATTGGGAGTGATTCAGCTGAAGAGCTTCCCATTCTTGATCTTCGTATAAAAAAAGCTGTTACACATAAGGGGGTAAAACTTGCGATTTTAAATGACCAGAAAACGGACCTAGATAAGATTGCTGATTTGTCACTAAAGTATGATGTGGGTTTGGATGGGATTGCCTTAGCAGCTTTAGCCAATAGTCTTGCTGCAGAGCTAGGTATTCCGGCGGTTAAGGTAAACTCTAACGACGAATCATTATCCGGCATTGCTGTAGATCAGATGAAGAAAATGGCGGAGCTTATTCGTACAGCAATGAAAGTTTGCGTTGTTTACAATCCGGCTTCGCTTACAGGAAATTCGATTTTTATGCTCAAGCACTTACTTGGTGTAATAAACAAGATCCCAACTATGGAGTGTGGAGCGATACCAGCAGCGCCTTTTACCAATTCAGTAGGAGCAATGGATATGGGAATTCTTCCGGATTACTTTCCAGGAGGAGTTTCTATTTCTGACTCAGATAAGGTTCAGAAGATTTGGGGTGATAGTGCCTTCCTTGATGCCAAGGGACTTTCAGCTCTGGAGATGATAGATAAAGCTGAGTCAGGAGAACTTAAAGCGCTTCTTGTCTACAGGAGTAATCCCGTCGTGGATTTCCCTGAGGGTAAACGGATTGAAGCAGTCCTTAAAAATCTGCCCTTGCTTGTGGTCCACGATATGATGAAAACTGAAACTTCTGCTCTGGCGGATATCGTCCTACCCTCTAATGGACCAGGTTATGATGAAGGAACAACAACAAACATAGGTGGTCGTGTTCAGTATAGGAAGCGTGGACTGAATACTACTAATTCCCCTGACTGGAAAATAATTTCAAAAATGATTAATAGTCTGAGCGAAAAACCGATTGAATACCTCACCTCCTTTAGTGTGACGGAAGAGCTTTCCCAAATGGTTCCTGGTTATAATGAAATTAGTAAAAAATCAATCAAGAAAGAAGGTAAAACGCGTGAGAAAATCGAATATATAAACGGATCGACACCAGAGATACAAAAGATAGATTCTTCTGGAAAGGGATTGAGGTTACGAATTGCGACGCAATTATTTTCTAAGGATAAGGTTCTAGATGCCTCTTCACCGCTTGCACACCACTTTTTGCCACCCACTTTATGTTTGCATGAAAGTGATGCTTTAAAGTTGGATCTTTTTAATGGAGA
>JAPYPK010000068.1 GCA_029937655.1 Nitrospinaceae bacterium | reverse complement strand
GATAGTTTTGAGTAGAATAAAAAGTTTGATTCATAGTATTTTTGTTGCCCCTTCCAAAAAGTATAAAAAAGAAGAGTTTAATGCAGACTACTTTTCTAAATTAAAATTATCTCCAGATGTCAAGAAAGCTTCATACTACCGCGATTTTTTTTCACCTGAAAATGCTTTAGATGTGGGGTGTGGAATTGGGAATCTAGTTTGGGGTTTAGTAAACTTTGGGATTGTTGCGGAAGGAATTGATATTTCAGAGGATGCGATAAATCGGTCGTCTATCGAGGTTAGATCACACCTCAAAATTGGGGATATTTTAAATTTAGATTACCCGGATAATAGATTTGATTTGGTTAACTGTAGCGATACTCTGGAGCATATCCCAGAGGAGGTTTCCTGTGAGATTATACGAAATCTTTATAGAATCACTAATCGATGGTTAGTTTTAAATATTTGTCTTTGGACGGAAAAGAACGCAAGGCTGGATCCTACACATATTAACTTGCACTCTAAAAGATGGTGGGTAAAAAAAATTAATCAATTAGGGTTCGTGGTCATAAAGACTCCGGATGATTTTCCATCTAAAAGAAACGCTTTTATAATTAAAAAGGGCGCTTAATTTTTGTTAAAAAAAGTTCTGTAAATTAACGACATGTCTTTTAACATTTTCACCTCAAAATATTTCATTAACACACTTTACTGCACACTCTCAAAATCATGTTACAATTTTATTGTTAGCAATGATTTATTTCGACTAATAGATTTCTAACCCGTAGGCCGCAGGTTCGAATCCCGCTAGGTGCGCCAAGTAATATAATTAGTCGCCTCGATTGCATCTTAGTAATTTTTTTATTTAGTATAGGATCTCATTGTGAGTATTGTTTTTACAAAAATGAGTGGTAGTGGTAATGATTTTATAATTATAGATAATCGAGAATTAGTAATCGAAGCTTCTGCCAAACGTGACTTTGTAAGTAAAATTTGTATTCCCAAGATCTCTGTGGGTGCTGATGGAGTGATTTTCGTTGAAAACTCTGAAAAATTCGACTTCAAGTGGGATTTTTATAACGGTGATGGCAGTTCCGCTGAAATGTGTGGGAATGGTGGACGTTGTGTTGCCAGGTACGCTTATGAAAAGAACATCGCTCCTGAAAAAATGTCTTTTGAAACCACTGCTGGGATTATAAAGGCAGAGGTTAAGGAAAGTAATGTTCGTATTAAACTGACTAGTCCCGAGAACCTGCAAAGAAACCTCGATATAATTCTAAATGAAAAAACGTTTAGGGTTGACTGCCTTAATACGGGCGTACCGCATACTATAGTTTATACTGAAGATATAATGAATGAGGATGTTTGTGGGATTGGGAGAGACATCAGGTTGCATCCAAGGTTTTCTCCAGCGGGAACAAACGTTGACTTCGTCCAGAAACAAGGAGAGAACGAGCTTCGAGTACGTACTTACGAGCGCGGTGTAGAGGATGAGACACTTGCATGTGGGACGGGAGTAGTTGCCTCTGCGCTATTGGCCAGTCAAGCTGGAATGGTTGAACCGCCTATTCGAGTTCAAACTCAGGGTGGAGAATTTTTGACGGTTGATTTTGAAGTGATCGATGGAAGTGATAGCTTTGGGGAGGTTTTTCTAGAGGGGTCCGCAAAATTTGTTTTCGAAGGAACACTCATCGAAATATAATGAATTCTAGAACTGACAAAATTGTTGTGCAGAGTTTACGTGAGACATTTTATTAATTGAGCAGGGCGCAGTCGGAGGATTAGCAATGTTTGAAGGGGCCTTTGTTGCTATTGTTACACCGTTTAAAAATGGAAATATTGATGAAGAAGCCTTGCGGGGATTGATTGACTATCAGATTGCAGGAGGAGTCGACGGAATTGTTCCCTGTGGAACCACAGGCGAATCAGCTACTTTAAACCACGAAGAACATGATCAAGTTATACGAATTGCAGTAGATGCTTGTAAAGGAAAAGTTGCGGTTCTTGCCGGAACAGGTTCTAACTCAACCCATGAAGCGATTGAGCTCAGTCAAAGTGCTGAGAAAGCAGGAGCAGATGGATTGCTTCAGATTACACCGTATTATAATAAGCCAAACCAGGAAGGCTTGTATCAACATTTTTCATCTATCGCAGGGAATGTTGATCTCCCAATTATTCTTTACAATGTTCCGAGTCGAACCTCGGTCAACATGGACCCTGAAACCGTGGTTCGTTTGGCAAAAAATAAAAATATTGTTGGTGTCAAGGAGGCCTCGGGATCACTTCAGGCGATTAGTAAGATTATAAATGATTGTGGAAAAGATTTTACGGTTCTTTCTGGAGACGATCCTTTGCTGTGGCCCATCCTTGCCATTGGTGGTAAGGGCGTGATTTCTGTAACCGCAAATATTCTGCCAATTAAGGTTGTTGCAATGTGTAAGGCTGTTGCCAATGGAAATATTAAAGACGCACGATCTCTTCATTATGAATTAATGGATATAAATGAAACTTTATTTATTGACACTAACCCAGTGCCTGTCAAGGCTGCGCTTCATCTTATGGGGAAAATAGGAAGTGAACTAAGGGAACCCTTGGTTAGCCTTTCTAGCGATCACTTAGAAAAACTTAAAAAAGTTATGGCTTCTCACGGATTACCGGTCATTAAATAAAAAATTATAAAAATATTATTAGCAATAAAAATGCTTGTTTACTATACATAGCATAAGGAGAGACTTTGATTAAAGTAGTCGTAATAGGTGCCGGGGGAAGAATGGGGAAAACCATCGTTGCATGCGTTGAGGATACGCAAGGGGTTAGTGTCTCAGGTGGAACAGAACATGCTGGGCACCCCTCTATCGGAAGTGATTTAGGAGAGCTTGCAGGGATAGGGAAAAAAGAAATTTCTGTCGTAGAAAGTGTTGAAGGCGCGCTGGCAGGCTGTGACGTGGCCATTGATTTTACCACTCCAGAATCTAGCATTAAAACTTTGGATGCAGCTCTGCGTTACGAGAAATCAATAGTAATAGGCACTACTGGATTTTCCGCAGAACAAAAAGAAATCATTAGTCAAGCAGCGGAAAAAATTCGATGTGTTTTTGCGCCGAATATGAGTGTCGGTGTTAATGTTTTATTTAAGATTGCAGAGGATGTTTCGAAAACTTTAGGTGACGCTTACGATGTAGAGATTGTCGAGGCGCATCACAAGTTTAAAAAAGATGCCCCTAGCGGTACTGCGGTGCGTCTTTCAGAAATTATAGCCGACTCACTCGACCGTGATATAAATAAGGTGGGTGTGTATGGGAGAAAAGGAATGGCAGAGCGGAGGCCTAAAGAAATTGGCATACATACAGTCCGTGCCGGTGATATTGTGGGTGAACATAGAGTGTTGTACGGAGGTATGGGGGAAACCATCGAGTTATTTCATCGGGCGCAAAGTCGGGAGACGTTTGCTCGAGGTTCTATACGTGCTGCAAAATGGCTTGTCAGTCAGTTGCCGGGGCTTTACGACATGCAGGATGTGTTGGGACTTCGTTAAAATAATCACGGCTCTTACACCCGGAAAAATCTTTGTGTAAGTCGTTACATGAAAATTCTAGGCCAAAAACTAAACCGACGATTTTTCTTAAGCCTATTTTCTTTGTCCGCGCTGTCTACATTTTTTTCGAAAAAGGCATTTGGTGTTTCTGATTATCGACGAGACAAAAATATTCCTAAGCAGTATGTCCAGAATCGAGACCGCCCTGGTTTTTTTATTCGTAGCGCTAATCCATTTATGGGAGTTGATGTAAATGGGTGGAGTCTGTCTGTCCGGGGAATGGTGAAAAATCCGATAACCTTTGAATATGAAGATTTATTTGGGTTGAAAAAAACTTCTCAGATTTCACGACTGAAATGTGTTGAGTGCTGGTCAGCCACTGCCCAGTGGGAAGGATTTCGTTTTCAAGAGGTGATAGATCGCGTCCAACCCGATATTAATGCGAAATACGTGTACTTTCAGTCAGCAGACTCTTACTACGAAAGTTATACTCTAAAAGAGTTGGTTCGACCACGCGTTCTCATGGTATTGCGCATGAATGACAAGCCATTGAGTAAAGACCATGGGTTTCCTCTTCGACTGATTGCTCCATTCAAATACGGATACAAAAACATCAAGTATATTACTAGCATTGAGTTTGCCGATTCAAGGAAACGTAATTATTGGTCTAATCACGGACCTTATTCGGTTGACGGTACCATCCAACCTGGGACGGATCACCCTCTAGATTTTAAAAAGAAACCTTTGTCGATTAATGGTGGCGAAGTGTTTCACCCATTCGATAAACGACCTTTATGAGACGCTTCCTGTTCGTAGTTTTTTCTCTTCTGTTTATTTTTACGTGTAATAAAGATGAGGTTGATCAAATAGAGGTAAATATACCTATAGGAATTACCGTCCCAGAGGGTATGGTTTATATCCCAGACGGGGATTTTATTATGGGCCACTCGGATTACCCTGACACCGAAAAGGGGAAAGTCATTAATATGGAGGCATTTCTCATTGATCGATTTGAAGTGACCCGGGGACAGTTTAGTATCTTTAACCCGGATTATAGCTTTCACCCTCAAAAGGCTCGGTTCCCAGTTTCAATGGTAACTTTTGAACAGGCACAAGGATATTGCAAGTGGAATGGTAGGCGACTTCCCACTGAAGCCGAGTGGGAAAAATCTGCTCGCGGTCCAGACGGGAGGAAGTGGCCCTGGAAAATATACCATGAACATCCGAATAATGGGTTTTCTGGGTTTTTGCCAGAGGCGGTAGACTCTAGAGAGGAGTGGGTTAGTCCATACGGTGTGTATGGAATGGGGCATAACGTTTGGGAGTGGGTTTCAGATTGGTATATATCTGACAAAACTCCTAAAGCTGATAGTAAACGTTATAAGGTTATTCGCGGAGGACTTACTCAAACACATACGGCGATTAAGTTCACACCAACTTATTTCCGAAATAAGATGGAGCCAACAGCACATTTTAATTTTATTGGGTTTCGATGCGCTTGCTCAGTAGACTGTAGGTAGAGGGAGTATATGAAAGAATTAACAGGTAAAGGATACTTTAAAAGTCTCCGCGGAGATGATTCATGATCTCATCAGCAGCCTTTTGGAATAGGCTTGCTGGACTCCCGCCAAAAGGTCCTCCTTTCACCCATGCATCAACAGTCCACGCCCCAACTTTTTCGCCTTCGTCGTAGAGGGCAACTTTAACTTCTAATTTAGCATGAGCCGACTTTGAAATTCCGAAGGTAGAAATTCGACCGAGACGGCTACCTTTATCATAGTCCAAAACCTTATATTTAAGGATGTATTTAGGGTTTTCATGGGTAATGATAAACATTGAGCGTGCTATGGTGTCTTCAAGAGCAGACTCAAGTTGTGACCCTGCATCCATCATTCGATAGTCACGCGCAGTTAGATCTTTTAAAGTGATAGTGTTTTCTGTGTTTTTAAAACTTTTATTGACTCGAGAATCTACACCCGAACAAGCCGAAAAAAATAAGAAAATTGAAATTATAAAATAGAAATAATACTTCATCTTTTGACCTTTAGTAGTTATTACCTCTAAGTATCGGAAAAGCTTAAAACATACTTTAGGTCATTTCCAAGGATTAGAAGGGTAATTGGAGTGCAGTCAAATCAAAAACTCGGCCCCTTTGCCGTGAATAGGTGAAGAAAGGTTTCTTCAATCTGGCTAAACCAGATCTGAATTTCAATAGGAATGAGGCTGTTTATATAGGTGATATACCCCATCGTTAGGGCAATACCAAGAATGATTAAGAGTAGCCCGCTAAATATATTAGTGGAATGTAAAGATACTGAATGCCCTACTAGGGTCAGATTCCAACCCTTACCTCGTAATACTTTCCAAAACAATCCATCCTTTGGTAAATTGCCGCATAGTGTTGCAATCAAAATCAATGGAAGTCCTAAACCAACAGCGTAGAAAAACAGAAGGGTCATTCCCTGAAAGATCGTTTTATCCGATGCGGCTAGAATAAGAATTCCTGAAAGAATAGGACCTACACATGGGGTCCAGCCTAAAGCAAAAGTAGCCCCGAAAAGAAAAAAACCAATGAAAGTAGATGCGGGGCGTCCTTGAAAACCGGCCCCAGAAAATCCTTTTCCAAAAAGAGTCATAATGCCAAAAACCACGACAACAACACCTCCAGTTGTTGTTAGTGAAAACATATACTCTCGCAATAGACTACCGAAATAACTTGCCGAGGCGCCCATGCCCACAAATAAAGATGCTAGGCCTAGAAAAAAAGCGACCGACATAAATCCCATGCGTGCTCGGTCAGCTTGCGCAGTAATAGCAAAATAAGCAGGTAGAATAGGTAGGGTGCATGGTGAAAGAAAGCTAAACACGCCTGCGGTAAATGCCAGAAAAATTAAAACGAGCATTCCTGATGACGGCAGATTAGATTTAACTTCAAATGGATTAGACTGCAGTCCTACTTTTTTGTTATTTGATGACAGCGCGGTGTTTGAAGTTACAGTTTTATCGATTAAGGAAGATTTTATTAAATTTTTCGCCTGAGTTGAGGCGGATAAATTAGCAAGTTTCATTGCTTTAGGTATCTTTTCGCTTGCGCAACGAAACCCAACATCTAGTGCAGGTTGATCTGGATAAGAAGATTCCCGGTATCCACTTCGGGCAAACATTTTTAGGGCAGATAAATAGGTAGTCCCTGAGAAATGTCCTATATCTTTAGCAGATTGTCCCCGCAAAACTTTAAGATCGTCACCAAAGTATTTACTTTGATAAGTACTTCCTTTATATGGAGAGTAGTCATCATCTACCCACTCCCAAACATTTCCAACTAAATCATGGACACCAAGGGGTGTTGCACCTCTTGGATAGGATCCCACTTGAGTAATGGGGTTTCTGCCTCCTGGTTTAGTTGATAGGTTAGCGTAACCTAAGTGAAATTCCTTCCCCCAAGGGTACTCATTTCCTACTTTACCCCGAGCAGCTTTTTCCCATTGTTTTTCAGAAGGTAATTTTTTTTCTGCCCATTGGCAAAAATTAAAAGAGTCGTACCATGTAACGTTTACAACGGGGAAATTTCCTTGGCCATTGGAAAATTCATTGTTTTCCCAGTGTTTTGGCGGTACTGCATTTAAGTCATCAATGTAAACTTTGTATCGAAGATTGGTTACCTCATAGCGATCAATGTAGAATGACTTAAGAAAAATATTTTGCTCCGGTCCCTCGTCGACGTGCCACGGCTTTGGTAGTCCAAAAGAGAGGGCTTCTCCAGATGTGTCTTTTTTATTGGTTCCGAAAAAAAAATAACCAGCGGGAATATATATGACATCACCTTCAAGAGAACTTGGCTGAGGCTT
>JAPYPK010000067.1 GCA_029937655.1 Nitrospinaceae bacterium | reverse complement strand
TCGTAGACTACTCGATTGACTCCTTTGACTTCGTTGATGATTCGGTTTGAGAATTGTGCAAGTAGTTCGTATGGGAGATGGGCCCAGTCAGCAGTCATTCCGTCAGTACTAGTAACCGCGCGGATGGCAACAACATTTTCGTAGGTGCGCGCATCTCCCATCACTCCTACTGTTTTGACTGGGAGCAAAACTGCAAATGATTGCCATAGCTTATTGTACAAATCCGCTGCTTTGATTTCTTCAAGGATGATTTGATCCGCTTCTCGTAGAATTTTTAAACGGTCCTTGGTTACATTGCCTAGAATGCGGATCGCCAATCCAGGGCCGGGAAATGGTTGGCGTTGGATCATCGTATCGGGCAAACCAATTTCGCGACCAAGTTTTCTCGCTTCATCCTTAAATAGTTCGCGAATTGGTTCAACAAGCTTTAGGTGCATTTTTTCAGGCAAGCCTCCTACATTATGATGTGATTTTATCACGGCTGATGGTCCACCTTTAAATGATATAGATTCGATGACATCCGGATACAATGTTCCTTGTGCCAAGTACTCGAAATTCCCAAGCCGCTTTGCTTCTTCTTCAAAGACCTCTATAAAGGTGTTACCGATTATCTTACGTTTTTTTTCAGGGTCACTTACTCCCTCAAGCTTTCCTAGAAAACGATCCGCGGCATCAACGACATCGAGGTTGATGTGAAAATTGTCACGAAATTCATGCTCTACCTTTTGACGTTCGTTCGTTCTGAGCAAACCATTGTCTACAAAGATACATGTAAGGCGGTCGCCTATAGCTTTGTGTATCAACATAGCCACAACAGATGAATCAACGCCGCCACTTAATCCACATAACACATGTCCCTCACCTACTTGTGTTTTTATATTTTGGATTGAATATTTAGCAAGGGAATCGATTTTCCAGTTTTTTACACATTTGCAAATCTCAAACATAAAATTATCAAGCAGTGTTGTTCCACAGTTTGTATGAACCACTTCGGGGTGAAACTGGAGGCCATATATTTTCTTTATTGGGTCTTCTATTGCCGCGATGGGAGAGTTGTCCGTAAAGGCAGTACATTTAAATCCAGTTGGTAGTTCCTCGATGAGGTCGCCGTGGCTCATCCATACCGTTGAGTTGTTTTTTACCCCATTCAATAGGTGCGAATTTTCTTGAACCTTAAGTTGAGCACGTCCGTATTCTCGGTCTTCTGCGGGTGATACTCTCCCACTGAGCATATGAGTTATCAGTTGCATCCCATAGCATATTCCTAATATGGGTATGCCTAATTCGAATAATTTTTTTTCACAAAGAACCGCATCTTTTTCAAGGACGCTAGCGGGTCCACCGGAAAGAATGATGCCTTTTGGGTTCAGAGTTTTAATTTCGGAGAGTGGTTTGGTGCAAGGGTGAATTTCGCAAAAGACTTGTGCTTCGCGAACTCTTCTAGCAATGTTCTGAGTGTATTGAGACCCAAAGTCAAGGATAAGAATTTGTTGTTTGTGAAGGGCGTTGGCAGAAAATTTATCAAGATTTTGTGGCATTAAATTGAATTTTTATTAATCGTTGCGGACTCTATTTATTCAACGTTGTAGTTAGGAGCTTCTTTGGTAACCACCACGTCGTGGACATGGCTTTCTCGTAGGCCGGCGGCGGTAATTTTAATAAAGTTTGAATTTTTTCTCAACTCCTCTATGTCTTTTGCTCCACAATAACCCATCCCCGCTCGGACTCCTCCTAGCATTTGGTGTACCGTGAAGGCAACTCCTCCTCGATAAGGAATGCGTGCTTCGACTCCTTCAGGAACTAGTTTGCTGTCTGAAAGTTCAAGTTCCTGAAAGTAGCGGTCACTAGACCCCTGGCTCATAGCAGCTATAGAGCCCATTCCTCGATATTCTTTATAGCTTCTCCCTTGGTAGAAAATTTTTTCACCTGGACTTTCTTCAGTGCCAGCAAAGAGAGAGCCAATCATGACAGTGTGTGCTCCGGCGGCAATAGCTTTGGTGATATCGCCAGACAGTTTGATGCCGCCGTCCGAAATGATAGGGATATTTTTCTTTGATGCCACTTTTACACATTCTGCAATAGCGGTAATTTGAGGAACTCCGACACCTGTTACGACCCTTGTAGTGCAAATTGAACCTGGTCCCACACCAACTTTGACTGCGTCTACACCTGCTTTGATTAGGTCGCGCGTGCCCTCGGCGGTTGCAACATTTCCGCCAATGATCTGAATTTCTGGAAATGTTTTCTTGATCTCGCGGATGGTTTTTAAGACCTTTTCAGAATGTCCGTGAGCACTATCTATCACTAAAATGTCAAGCCCGACTCGCATCAAATTTTCAATATTTTCCATTCGATTTTGTGCCACACCGAGTGCGGCACCAACCATAAGGCGCCCTTTGGAATCTTTAGTTGCGTTTGGAAACTGAGCATATTTTTCAACATCTTTGAGTGTTATAAGGCCTCTGAGGTTCCCTTTTTTATCCACGATAGGCAGTTTCTCTATACGATTATCGTTGAGAAGCTTCTTTGCTTTTTTGAGAGAACTTCCTTCCGGTAGAGTGACTAGTTTTGATTTTGTCATCACATCCCGGATGGGGGTCGAGTGTTTTTGGGCGGTACGCAGATCTCTGTTGGTAAGGATACCGACCAGTTTATTTTTTTTTGTTATAGGAATGCCAGTGATATGATATTTTTCCATCAGACGGAGCGCTGTCGACAATGTTTGGTCTGGGTCCATTGTGATGGGATCCGGGATCATTGCGCTTACCGAGCGTTTAACTTGGTCGACCATTTTACGTTGTCGCTCTGGAGGCAGGTTTCGATGGATGATACCGATCCCTCCTTCCTGAGCCAAAGCAATTGCCAATGCTGCCTCGGTAACGGTGTCCATTGGCGCGCTGACAAGTGGGCAATTGATGGATATTTTTTGAGTGAGTTGTGTCTTTAGGTTTACTTCTGTCGGCAAAACCTTTGAGTGGCCAGGAAGTAGAAGAACATCGTCGAAAGTCAGGTAAGTTTTAATTGTATCCGGATTTAACATTTATAAAATACAAACCTATGATGATTGAGAAGAAAGGCGCTATCAACCTGAAACGATTCCAAGTAGATGATAAAGCTTTCATACTATCATGACTGTTTCCAAAGTTTCACGAAAATTCTTGCAAAAAAGCCACCTGATTTTTGTAGTTTAGTCCTCCCGAGAAGTTTTTAACGGTATTTCAAGGGATCTTCCATTCCTACTTCTTTAAACCCTTTCAGGCGGAGTAAACAACTATCGCAGATTCCGCAGGGTAGTCCTGTTTCAGAAGGGTCATAGCAGCTATGGGTGAGTCCAAAATTAACACCCATACTTAGCCCTTTTTTAATGATCTCTGCTTTGGTCATTTGTATGAGTGGGGCATGAATTCTGACTTTCCTTGACCCTTCTACACTGGCTTTGGTGGCTAGATTAGCAAGTATTTCGAATGCAGTGATGAACTCGGGACGACAATCTGGATAGCCACTGTAGTCGACCGTGTTTACGCCAATAAAAATATTCTCGCACTTTTTCACTTCGGCGTATGCCAAAGCATAGGATAGAAATATAGTGTTTCTCGCAGGCACATAGGTAACCGGGATGGCTGAAGACATCTCTTTTTCCTCACGGTGGGTAGGGACCTCAATAGAGTCGGTAAGGGCAGAGTTACCGAATTGCCGAAGATCTATGCTTGCAATACGATGTTCTTTAACGCCAAAGTCCTCGGCAATTATTTTAGCCTTGTCTATTTCAACCTTGTGTCGTTGGCCATAATTAAAACTAATGGCAAATAGGTCATATCCAGCACTTTTTGCTATTGCCAGGGTGGTAGTAGAATCAAGTCCACCACTAAATAAAACAATGGCTTTCGGGGTCATTGGAAGAAGTATTATCAGATTGACTTTAACTAATGGTATTATATACTAAATAGTTTACAGAATATCATAAAGCTTTTCTGGCAACAGAGTTTCTGGAGTTTTGAATGTTTGAAAACCTTTCAGATAGATTAGGAGCGATCTACAAGAAGTTAAAGGGTCGTGGTGTCCTCAAAGAAATTGATGTCGATGAGGCCCTTCGCGAAATCAGAATTGCAATGATTGAAGCGGATGTAAGCTTGTCGGCTATAAAGCCTTTTCTTGAGGGCGTTAGGGAAAAGGGAGTTGGGCAGGAAGTTCTAAAGAGTCTTACTCCGGGTCACCAGATGGTCAAGATTGTCAATGAGGAGTTGGTGTCTTTACTGGGGGGTGAGTTTAAAGAATTAGGACTTGCGCCCAGTCTGCCAACAGTTATTTTGATGGCGGGTCTTCAGGGGGCAGGTAAGACTACGACCGCAGGTAAGTTGGCAAAGAGGTTTAAGGATAAGGGTAAAAGTTGCCTACTAGTTCCAGCAGATGTGTGTCGCCCGGCAGCAATTGAGCAGTTGAACCAAATTGGTCAAGACCTTGGTGTTGAAGTTTATCAAGCAGAAGGTGAAATAAATCCAGTCAAAATTTGCCAGAACGCTGTTGAAGCTGCCTCGAAGAAAATGATTCATGTGGTTATTCTCGACACGGCTGGGCGACTTCAGGTTGATGAAGAGTTGATGGCAGAGCTTAAAGCCATTAAGGAAAATGTTCAACCGCACCAGTCATTATTTGTTGTTGATGCGATGATGGGTCAACAGGCGGCAGAGGTGGCACGCACCTTCAATGAGACAATTGGTATTGATGGTGTGATTCTCACAAAAATGGATGGTGACGCTCGTGGTGGTGCGGCGCTTTCTATTAATAGTGTGACGGGAGGTAAGCCAGTTTGTTTCGTTGGGACAGGTGAAAAGCTTGATGCGTTGGAACCTTTTCATGCCGAAAGGGTAGTTTCGCGCTTGCTTGGCATGGGAGATGTCATGTCCCTTATCGAAAAAGCCGAAACTGCATACGACCTTGAAGAGCAAGCGAAGCTTGAAAAGAAAATCAAGAAAAACGCTTTTACTTTGGAAGACTTTAAAGATCAGCTTAAGCAGATACAAAAGATGGGATCTATTCAGCAGTTGATCGGAATGATTCCTGGTGCAAATAAATTAAAAGGATTAAATGTAGATGAAAGGGCTTTTGTTAAGATTGAGGCAATCATTAATTCGATGACTCTGTCTGAACGGAACAAGCACAATATCGTTAACTCTAGTCGAAAGCGTCGGATTGCTTCGGGTAGTGGAACTACTGTCAACGATGTAAATAAATTGCTTAAGCAGTTTGTGCAGATGCAAAAGATGATGAAAAAAATGTCTTCAGGAAAGGGACGCGGGGGATTTGACCTTGGTTCAATGATGGGTGGGCGTGGGATGAGTCCATTTGGATAGTATATAAACATAGAAAAAGGAAGGCAGTACTTTAAAAACCTGTAAATTCAAGTTTAAGGAGGAAATACTTTGGCTGTTGTATTAAGAATGACTAGACGCGGGGTGAAGAAAAAACCATTTTATCGAATTGTGGCGGCGGATTCCCGCAGTCCTAGAGATGGTAAGTTTCTAGAAATGCTAGGAACTTATGATCCACTAAAATCTGAAAATAATCTTAAAATTGACTCAGAAAAGGTGACTTCCTGGATTAAGAAGGGTGCTAAGCCAAGTGAAACCGTGGCTTCGCTTTTAAAGAAGATTGCTGAATAGGATTCTTTTAAAGCCCTTTCCATCATATTGAGAACGTGAAGTAGGAAATTTTGAGTTTTGTATTTCTCGGTTCTAGTTGAGGACGTAATGTAGCGAAGCAGGCATGATATTGCGTGATAACGGGCAAGGGGGTCAAAATGAAAGAGCTTATTTTAGTAATGGCTAGGGCTTTGGTTGACAAGCCTGACGAAGTCGAAATTAAGGAGATCGAGGGTGAAGTTACGACAATTCTTGAGCTTAGGGTTGCCAAAGAGGATTTAGGTAAGGTAATAGGCAAACAGGGGAAAACGGCTCACGCTATGCGGTCGATTCTCAACGCTATGGCCACTAAGCTTAAGAAAAGAGCAGTTTTGGAAATCGTTGAATAGGAAAAATGGATTGGATTTCTATTGGTAAGGTTACAAAGACTCATGGTCTGAGGGGAGAGTTGAAGTTTTATCCTTCAATGGAGGAAACATGGGTTGTCGGGATAAAGCAAGCTCGATTGAGCTTTGAAGACCCACTTGAAGACTTCGCTGATTACAATATTCAGTCTATTCGTGGTAAGGATCGCCCCTTTATTATAAAGTTTCAAGGAGTGGACGGTATAGAAATTGCGAGCAACCTTGCCGGGCAGGCTCTTTATATTTCTCGAGACAAGTTCCCAGATTTACCAGAGAATGAGTATTATTGGTTTCAGGTTGAAGGTCTGAAAGTATATGACGAAGTTGGTCACTATCATGGTGATATCGAGGAAATTATTCGTACCGGAAGTAACGATGTGTATGTTGTTCGTGACGGGAAAAGGGAGTTATTGCTTCCAATGATCGATTCGGTGGTCAAAAAAATAGACCTTGAAGCAAGAAAATTAATTTTTCATCCTTTGGAGGGCTTGCTTGAAGACACGACAGTTTGATATTATCACGATCTTCCCAGAGATGTTCGAGTCTCCTTTTGGCGAGAGTATTCTTAAGCGTGCGCAAGATCAGGAGTTATTAAACATAAGTCTCCACGATTTGCGTAAGTATACTTTGGATAAACACCGAAAGACGGACGATTATCCTTTTGGTGGGGGCGTGGGGTTGATAATGAATGTCGACCCGATAGTTAGAGCGATTGAAGCAGTTAAGGAAAGTAAGCCTGGAGCACGCTCGATTTTACTTTCTCCAGGAGGAAAGTCATTCAACCAAAAAATGGCATGGGAACTATCTCGAGAGGAGAGTTTAATTTTTGTTTGTGGGCGCTACGAGGGTGTTGATGAGCGAGTATTAAATTTTGTTGATGATGCTATTTCCATTGGCGATTACGTGATGGCAGGTGGAGAAATTCCTACAATGGTTTTGATTGAGTCTATCTCAAGGCTTATTCCGAATGTGGTAGGAGACGAGTCCTCTCTTGTTGAGGAATCCTTTGAATACAACAGGTTGGAATACCCGCAGTATACCAAGCCACGAGAGTTTCGAGGGTTAAAGGTTCCAGATATTTTGCTTTCAGGTCACCATAAAAAAATTCAGGACTGGCAACTCAAAGAGGCACTAAAAAAAACAGCGGAGATAAGACCAGACCTTTTGAGTAAAGAAGCGAAGCAAGCTGATTAAATTGAAGCGGAAACCAAGAAAAAGGCACAAAAACTTTAAAGTTTAATTTGGCGGATATAATAGAGAGTGAAATTCACCTGGCTCTGATTCATTACCCAGTGTACAACAAAGTTGGTGAAGTTGTTACGTCATCGGTGACCACACTGGATATACATGATATTTCCCGGGTAGCAAAGACTTATGCGGTTAATAGTTTTTGTGTGGTGACTCCGCTAAAAACACAACGACAACTGGTTGAGCGGTTGATTGAGCACTGGATGACGGGTTACGGGGCGGAGTATAATCCCACCCGAAAAGAAGCTCTGCTTGTAACGAAGGTGATGAACAATCTTA
>JAPYPK010000001.1 GCA_029937655.1 Nitrospinaceae bacterium | reverse complement strand
TTCCCTTTTGACGCTAGTTAAGTCCTTTAGCGACATGTGCTCATGAAATATAAAGTAAAGCCCTCCTGCAAGGATTGCCCCAGCAAACAAGACCCATCCAACCATTCCTAGACTGACAGATTTAATTTCAGATTCACCCATAATCTCATGTAAAGCAATCACAATTCCTGCATTATATGACCCTAAAAATCCAGGAGTAGGAAGAATGGAAATTAGAATCGCTACTATAACTCCAAGAATAAGAAGTGAAGAAATCGTCTTATATTGCAAATCAAATGCAAAATAAAGCGGATATACCCAAAAAATATTCGTGACCCAAACAAGAACCGAATACACGCTGATTTTTGTTAAGGTTCCAAATTCTTTGACAACCTCACAGCCCATAGTAAATTCATCAAGAAGGTGCTTAATTTTATCCGCCCATTTTTCATTCATTAAACCTAAAAACCAGCCAACTAGTTTCATTACCTTTTTTTTGTGGTTTAACAGTAAATATATAAAGACAATGAGTGCAATTACCCCCAATACACAAATTTGACCAAACTTGATTGCCATTTCTTGTACCGAAAACCCTGAAAATTCGATATTTGATGAAAATGCATCCGCCTCAAACCAAAAAACCCATATAAAAATAAGCAAAAGAATTATCATATCGAACAGTCGTTCCACAACGATGGAGGCGAGTGCAGCAGCAAAGGTAATGTCATATTTTTTGGAAAGAAGATAAGGGCGTAGTATTTCGGCAGCACGTGCCGGTAAAAAATTCCCCATAAACCCAACCATCATTGGCGAATATAATCCGCCAACATTTACTTTTAAAGAAGACTCTAAAAGCGCCTGCCAACGGTAAGCTCGAAAAACATAACCCAATAAAATTAGTACGATGGCAGGAAGAATATAAATGTAGTCCATCTCCTTGAATGAAGAGATCACTTCACTGAAAGACACATTGCGCAATGTGTAATAAAGCGCAATCAATGCTATGACCAGTCCAAAAATAAGTTGTCGATATTGTTTCAAGGTAGGTCCGCTAGAATTATTTTTGCAGCGTGAATATCTTTTTTAATCTGTTCGACCAATTGGTCTGCTGATTTGAACTTCACTTCACTTCGTATCCGACGAATAAA
This sequence comes from Nitrospinaceae bacterium, assembly GCA_029937655.1. Taxonomy (GTDB): domain Bacteria; phylum Nitrospinota; class Nitrospinia; order Nitrospinales; family VA-1; genus Nitromaritima. The sequence goes on along the minus strand of JAPYPK010000001.1, from coordinate 41,160 downwards.
AGTAACCTCAATTTCTTGGCCGTATATTTCCCCCTCAAAATCAAAAATATGCGCTTCGACACTCAAGGTATCACGATTAAAGGTGGGATTAAATCCAACATTTACCACACCATTGTATTTTACATCTTGATGTTTAATAGAAACCGCATACACCCCGATCCCTGGTATTTGCACTCGACTGGTATCTAAGTTAGCTGTTGGAAATCCAATTTTCTGACCCGTCTTATAACCTTCTATAACAGGACCAGGAATGGAGTAATGACGACCTAAAAACTCACCTGCTGCTTCCACCTTTCCATCTTCTACAAGCTCCCGAACGTAAGAACTGCTGACAAGGTGCCCATTAAGCTTGACCGGGTCAATAATGTGCGTATGAAACCCATACTCTTCGCCCATTTGCTTTAGATAACGAACCGTTCCTTCTCTCCCTCTTCCAAAAGCATAATCAAACCCAACTACTACCTCCCTGACCTCAATACGCTTAACCAAAATATCATGGGCAAATTCTCTCGGGTGCTGATCAGAAAACTGGCGTGTAAAGTCGGCGCAGACAACCAGATCAATACCGCATTCTTCAATCAACTCCATCTTTTTTCGAAACGTTGTTAAAAGTGGGGGCACCTTTTCCGGAGCAAGAATCTTAAGCGGGTGTGGCTCAAAAGTGAATGCGATAGCAGTTCCTCCATTTTCCTTGGCTAACTGTGCTGTTTTTCTGAAAAGAATTTGATGACCCACATGCACACCATCAAAATTCCCTATGGCAACAACCGGATAAGGAATTAGATCCGAAATATTTTTTGTGCCACGAATTATTTTCATTTCCAGTTTTACTCTTAAAATCTTTTTAAAATGAAGCTTTAGACTCCCAGTCTAGTACGGGTAGAAATTCAAAGAATAGTTTGCTACACTTTTGTTTCCCAATAAACAACGGAGTTCCCTATGTTTGATATCGGATTTTTTGAGTTGCTAATTATTATGGGTATTGCGGTGGTCGTTATCGGACCGCAAAACCTTCCCCGCCTCGCTAAATCCATTGGAAAAGGCTGGGGTGAGTTTCAGAGCACCTTCAATGACCTTAAAAAAGATGTGATGGACGAAGCTGAGGGTTTAAGACAATCAACCGACATCGATAAATTAGAGCAAGATATTGGAGCTGCCACCAAAGTTGACGTTGACGTTAATCTAAGTATGAATGATATCAACTACGACCCTAAGTCATCGGAGCAAGAAAAATCCTAAACTTTTATTTAAGACGGCCTATTAAGGTCTGCATGCTTAGTGATAAGTTCTGTCTCATTCCATCCCTTCATATCAAGCCTTCCAATAGCATTATTATTTTCTGGGCTATTACTTTTATTACTAGCCCATAGAAAGAGAGAAAGTAATAATATAGGTGTTGCCTCTTTCAACCTAAGTATGGGATTTATCGCCGCCCTGATGGCCGATTTTTCTGGAATGATCTCTGTGGATATACATTCTTGGAATACGGTAACAATCTTATCCCATCAGGGCTATTCTTTTCTTGTGACCGTGTTGTTTGGATTCGCTGTTGGATGGTCTTATACCCAACCTTTTTCAAAAACCGCTTTATTTATTTATATTATGTGCACCTTAGGTATGTTGGCGTGTGTATATTCTGGATACCAGTTAGTATTTTCATAAAAGCTTACTAATATCTTTTTTAGTTTCCTATTCCAGCAGGAAGATTAAATCTGTGTACTAATTCCCCACCGTAGAAACCCGCATTCAAAACAGTGAATAATCCTACCATCAACAAAAAGTGGTGGAGCACATTACACCATGTTTTATATCTAAACCTGGACAGCAAAATCACGCAAAAAAATATAATTATAGTCGAAAAAGTGAAAAGCAGGTGTTTCGCAACAAACGGTTTAAATTCATCCTTTAATTCAAGACTCATCAAGCCAAAGAATCCGATTACTGCAACAGGAATCGAGCACCAGAAGCCAAACTTTATGTTAAATGAACCCGCTTTAGCTACAATTTTTTCTCCTCTAAAATTTCCATACAGTTCAAATAAAGTCCCGGTCACCAAAAGACCAATTGGAAAATGAACTAGCAGGGGGTGTAGTTTGGCAAAAAACATTTATTATGTTTTATGTTTTTGAACCGCGACGACGGGTCAACTCCGAAAGAATTACTCCCGTGGCAACAGCAACGTTAAGTGATTGAATTTTTTCTGTACCAGGTATTCGTACCACTTGATCACATCGTTTTTTCACACTTGAAGAAAGTCCGTTCTGTTCATTCCCAAATACAACTACGCAGGGGAAACGTATTTCAATGTCATAAAACGACTGTTTGGCATTTAGGTCTGTTCCTATAACATAAACATTTCTCGACATAAAATCTCGCAAAGCAGAAGCGAGGTCCGTACATTGATATATAGGAGTTATTTCCATCGCACCTTCTGCGGTTCTTGCTGCAGATGAAGTCAGTCTTGCCTGACCTTCTTGGTTCGAAATTACCATTCCTTCTACACCAAAAAACGCACAGGTCCTTAAAATTGCGCCTAAATTATGTGTATTCCCTATACAATCTAGCGCTACAGCAATACCCTTCTTTCCCAACCCAGCCTTGATAAAAGGGTATATAGAAGATGGAAGAATGGGACGGACCACCATAACGACACCTTCATGATGGGTAGCAGATGCTACTTTATTCAAAGACTCTAAGTCTAACTCTCGGTATGGCAGCTTTTTAACGGCACACCACTTTTTCACAGATCCTAACGCAGAAGAGCGTTGTTTAGAAAAAAATAAACGGCAAAGATCATCTGGGCGATTCTTAAAAAACTGCATACAGGTATTCCAACCATATAACGTGAACTCTGTATCTTTTAGACGCTTAGACCCTAACGGTGTAGACTGATTTATCATTTTATTAGAAAGTTAATTAATGTAAATGATACTAAATCATCCATGACCACTCGCCATAAAGCTTTCGGAGGATTTAAATTTAGGTTTCGGTAAGTGGGCTACTCTCTCAAAAAAAATTCTAGCGCTCTGGATCAGCTCATCAGTTGTCAGAAAATGATACATAGAATTTCGAAATGAAGCAGCCCCTGGATAGCCATAAACAAGCCATGATGCAAACTTACGCAGATATATGAGTCTATTGCGCAAATCATATTTAGCTCTCAATAACTCAAGATAGCGATCTAGAACTGCACAAGATGATTCAAAGTCATTTTTATCTAAACCTATACACTCTTTAAATATCCATGGATTTCTCAACGCTCCGCGGCCTATCATTACCGCATCGACTCCTGAATCACTCAATAATTTTTGAGCTTGATCCATAGTCCGAATATCACCATTACCCACAATGGCAATTTTTGCCCTTTGTTTGACTTCAGCTATCAAATCCCAATCAGCCTTACCTTCATAACCTTGCGCACGTGTTCTCCCATGTATTGCAACCCATTCACACCCAGAGTTCTTTGCTGCCCTCACGCATTCATGAATAGTCAGTTCATCGTGGCTCCACCCTGTCCGCATTTTAACAGTAAGAGGAAGCTCTATTCCGCGTTTTATTTTTGTTAAGAACGTTTCTAGGTAAGCCGGATCACGCATCAGTGCTGCGCCACAACCTTTCTTTACCACCTTCTTAACTGGGCACCCTAGGTTAATATCAACGAATGAAGCTCCAGCCTCCTTAACATAATGAGCTGCATTTATTATATCTTCTTCCGATTCACCAAAGAGCTGAACCCCCACCAAAGATTTAGACTTTGGATGAACCTCTATCATCTTATGAGTTTTTCCTGAGTTATAAAGGAGACCTTTAGCAGAAACTAATTCAGAAACCAAAACTCCTGCTCCCATCTCATCCATTAACTGACGAAAACAAATATCAGTAATTCCGGCCATGGGCGCCAACCAAAAAGGGTTGCGCGCACCATCAATCAATTTACCACGTAAGGATTCCGCGGCAAGAATATCTTGATTATTACTTATATATGAGTTTGGACGGTTCATTTGTTCTCTCCAACCTTATTAATATAAGGTTGGAAATGAGGAGGATAAACTGCTGACAGTTTAAATTTTGTATCAAAACATTGAAACTGCATACGACGATGATGCAGATTAAACTCTTGATCAGAAACTTTTCCATGACCATAAACAGAATCATTATAAATAGGGAGCCCCTCACTGGCCAAATGAACTCTTATCTGGTTTGTGCGGCCCGAACGTGGGGTCACTCTTAGTAAAGAAATATTATTAATTGATGTTAGCCATTCAACATCTGTACGCGCCGGTTGCGATCCAGGTATACCTTCCCCTACAACCCGTTTCGACGCTGCAAGTTTTCCGATTGGTTTGTCTATCGTAAATTTCTTTGATCGTGGAACACCTTCTACAAGTGCAAAATATTCTTTCTCAACTCTATTCTGTTTAAATTCTTGCATGAGAAAAGCTGCTGCTTTTTGTGTCCGAGCAAACACGATTACTCCCGTTGTCATAACATCAAGCCTCTGAATTGGGCGGGGCACTTCATCGGGGTACACATCCTTTAAAACCTCCGTCATTGAATTCTTAAAATATCGACCACAGGGGTGCACCGGAATAGGAGCACTTTTGTTAAATGCACGGATATCTTTGTCCTCGTAGATAACATTTAATGTTCTATCTGCCGCCGGCTCTATTCGGAAACCCCCGTTTGTAATGGTAAGGTCGCTTGCACGTAATTTCTGACCAATTAATGCCACCTTACCATTGACAATAATTTTACCCGCACGAATCTGACGTGACCATTCTTCCTCATCTTGATAAGAAAATCTCGCTGCAAAATATTTCTCGATGGAAAAACTATCGTATTGAGGCGGAACATGAGAACGGTAAATCTGCTCAGTTGGAGGAAGCGTATGTAATCGATTCATGACAAAATAAAAATCCGACTAATGATAAAAATTTATTTAGAGGAGATGGGTATGTCTTGCGTCATCAGTTCCACTGGGGGTTCACCGGGGCCTTGGTTAGGTATTGATATTTTTCTCCCAAGGAGTTGACCGCTTGAGGCCATATTAGATCTTCCGATTCAAGAAAAATAAACCGTTCATCGGCACTTTGAATTAACCAACTATTCTGTTCCATCTCTCCGCCTAATTGACTACTTGACCATCCAGAATATCCCAGATAAAAACGAATATTCTCATTTGGGTTTGCAATATCAAGGTAAAGAGATTCAAGTGTTTCTAAACTGCTCCCAAAATAAACCCCAGAACAGACTTCATCTAAACCATCAATACGTTTGGTTGACCGATAAAGATAAAAAACCATCGCTTGAGAAACAGGGCCACCTATGTAGATCTTTTCATTATAAGATTTAAGAATCTCAATACTAGAAAACAGGTCAGGTGCTTTCAATTGAGCCGAACGATTTATGACTAACCCGAAAGAGCCCTGCTCGTCATGATTGCATAACAAAATCACGGTTCGTGAAAAATTTGGATCAGGTAAAACCGGGTTAGCAATAAGCAATGAACCTTTTCCATATTGTTTATTTTTAAAATCTTCAGGGAACTCCATAACTTACAAAATACCGGAATTAAGATTATAAATTTAATGACTCGAGTTTATGAAAGTTGGGACAAGCCCTAGCATCTTCTTTAGCCTCCGCCGACGCAAAGTTATTGTCCATATAAAGCGCCACTAAATTTGGAAACAATTTGGATACAGCGAGTGCCATTACACCTTCATCTCCGATTTCATTTTGAGCCAAATCTAACTCCTCCAATTGGCTTAAACAATTTTCTTTTGCAAAAAACCTAACTCCTTCATTTTTAATTAAATTTCTATAAACATTTAGTGTTTTTAATTTCTTCAAAATAATGGACCGGCAAATTGCTCGGATACCCTCTGGACCTAAATCATTCCCACCCAACTCGAGCCATTGTAATTTAGAAAAAATAGGTGATTCGGCCAGAAGTTTTGCTCCTTCATCGCCAATTCGATTCCCCCCAAGATTCAATCGCTTTAAACTGGATAGGCGCTCGTCCTTTGAAAAAACAGTCATTCCATTACTTCCAACGCAGTACCCTTTGAGATCAAACTCCCTCCCATTCGAGGATAGACGCTCCAAAATAACTTTTTCCATTGTTTGTTTTAAATTTTCTCCAGTCAAACCGCAAGGTTCAGCCGGTTTATATATCTGAAAGTGAGAAATAGATGGCATAATAAGTCCTTTTTTCAGTAAATTATAATGCCTCCACCACCATTAAACGTTACAAATGACCCAAATAACGAAAAATATTGCTGTTTAAGGATAGAGGGTGTCGTGTTTTTTCCAAGTAGGCTATTATAAGGTTGACAGAAAATCAATAATATTTTAGATTTCTTGGTTTTACTATAAGGATTTTACAATGGAATTAGATTTCGAGAAAATGGATGGACTTGTTCCTGCTATTATACAGGATGCTGAGTCTGGGAAAGTTCTAATGCTGGCGTATATGAATGAATTTGCATGGAACAAAACGCTAGAAACAGGGAAAGCTTGGTTTTATAGCCGGTCCAGAGATAAACAGTGGATGAAAGGTGAAGAAAGCGGTAACGTTCAGATTGTAAAAGAAGTCTTTATAGATTGTGATAACGATACCGTTTTACTTAAGGTGGAACAAGTTGGTAAAGCCGCCTGCCACAAAGGCTATGTGAGTTGTTTTTTCCGAAAAATCAATGGTGAGGTAAAAATCGTTGATGAAAAAATATTTGATCCTGACACAGTTTATAAAAAATCTTAAAAATATCGATAAAGCCGATCTACTGATTCATTTTTGATTTAATTTATTGAAGAAAGAAACTTATGAGTAGTAATATTTTAAAACTTGGTATTCCAAAAGGAAGTCTTGAAGAGGCCACAGTTAACCTGTTTGCCAAAGCTGGATATAATATAAAAATAAAGAGCCGTTCTTATTTCCCATCCATTGATGATAATGAAATCGAATGCATGTTAATTCGTGCTCAGGAAATCGCACGTTATGTCCAAAACGGTGTCCTTGATGCAGGACTAACGGGTAAAGATTGGATCCAAGAAAATCGCGCGGATGTTGTCGAAATTGCCGATCTAGTTTATTCCAAAACTTCATCACGACCTGTTCGTTGGGTGCTGGCCGTTCCCAACGAATCATCCATACAATCAGTCAAAGACTTGCAAGGGAAACGTATAGCCACCGAAGCTGTTAACATGACTGTCGATTACCTTAAAAAACACGGGGTGACAGCAGACGTTGAATTTTCTTGGGGGGCCACCGAAGTCAAGCCACCAAAACTTGTGGATGCGATCGTCGAAATAACAGAAACTGGTAGCTCTCTTAGAGCTAATAATTTACGAATTATCGAAACCCTCATGGAATCAAATACAAAATTTGTGATGAATAAAGAGGCTTATGATAATCCCTGGAAAAAACAAAAAGTTGAAAGACTTGTGCTTATGCTTAAAAGCGCAATGGCCGCAAATGGGCAAGTTGGGCTTATGATGAACGTGCCAAAAAACAAGCTTGATGAGGTCATGAAAATTCTTCCGGAAGGGAAAAAACCCACAATTGCTGAGTTGACTGATTCTAATTGGATGGACCTCACTGTGATTTTAGAAGAACAGCTAGTGCGTGAGATAGCACCTGATCTAAAAGCAATTGGCGTTGAAGATATCGTTGAGTACTCCATCAACAAAATCATTCACTAAAAGAACTTTTGGCGGGGACTAAATTGTCGCCAACTATGAACGACGACCGAGATAATTCAAATGTCCAATCGAGTTCCGAAGGTTCCTCCACGGAGATCAAGGCTTCCTCAGATGAAAAAAATACCCTCACGTCTGAACAGTCAATAGAACCTGATAAAGAAGTCGATTCTTCCCCAGAAAAAAAAGATACCCTCGCATCAGAACAATCAATAAAACCTGATAAAGAAGATCCGATAAATAAAGATTCTAGTGTAAAAGGTTGGCTCTTATTACTAGTTCTATTGGTTACATTAGGCACTGGTTTCTATTTTTATACCTATAAAAAAGATAGCAGTTTTCTCACAACCTTGCCTGATAGTTTAATGACATTATTTTCAACAGCACCTCAACTAAAAAACCCTCCTGATATCCAGTCCAAAGAGACACTCGCTCGATCACCTGAGGAAGTTATCAAAATAACTGAAGAAGTAACCTCCCCTGATCTGCAGTCTAAAGAAACATCCACTAAACCATCTGAGGAAGTTGTCGAGAAAATTGAAGAAGCAATCTCTCCTGATACGCAGTCTAAAGAAATACTTGCTAAGTTTTCCGGAGAAATCGTTGAGCAAGCCAAAAGAACAAACCTTTTTGACAAAACAACCAACGAAAATGCAAAAACCATTGAACTTCTACGCAATGAGATACAATCTCTCAAGGCAGAGCTTAAACAAAAACCCTCCCCTTCTCAGAGCTTTCGAATCAAAAAATCACATATTAGTGGTGGTTTTCTAGAAAAAAAACCTAAAGAAACAACTCAACAAGAGAATAAAAAACCTATATCTAAAATAATAACTTTACCAGCAAACTTTTCGCCCGCTAAGGATGAACCAATGAACCAACAGAGTCATCTGCAAAAAAAATCTCAGGAAAAAAGAAGTGAAGAAGTGCAAGCCTATCTTGATTTTGTTGAAAACACCGGGGAAAAACTTATTGAGCTGATTGAAAAGGGGTGGACGCGCTTGCAAATATTAGTCATGAAATATAGAAAAAATAACTAAAAGAATACAGAAAATATTTTTTAGTGCCTTTTAAATAATTCCACAAATACTCTCCCCCGCCTAACTAAAAAAGGTTCGGTCGTAGGGAAATAATCTCCATTACTTTCTTTAATTCATACTTAAAGAAATTCAATAGAATGTTTTTTTAAAATTATTCCATTCTGATAACATAGGCTGCTGAAATGATCCAGGCCATCTTTTGCTGCTTCATCTAAGTCATATCTAATTTTTTTTTCTAAATAGTCTTCTAGCACTTCGCTATCAACACTTGACAACCCTTTGTAACCTTGCACAACTTCCTTAACTCTCCCACACCCTTCTGCCTTGACCTGCTGGATGAAATCTTTTTGTGATTGACTCAAGCAAATGCTTTTTCTTGCTGCTACCACCGCATGAACAAAGGTTTTACCTGTCTGCCGAAACCATTCCTCACTAAGGTCATAAACTGTTACGCTTGAGTCTAGATTGCTCAATTTAAAAGCTGAGTCTCCTATTATCAGTGCAGCTGAGTGATCAACCAACATTGACTCTAGATCTGGAGGAAAAGGATGAATAGAAAGGTCCGATCTAAATGAAAATAATATTTTAAGCAGAGCCACCGAGGTTCGAGAACGATTATCTGCAGCAATCGAACGAATTTCGTGAATAGGTTTTTTTGTTAAAAATAATACTGTTCCAACTTCACCTCGTGAAGCGATACACACACCTGGAACTAGTCGGTAACTATCGGCCGACTTGAAATACTCAACTGAAGGAATCATAGCTAAATCCAAGTCACTCGACTTCAACCGGTCTGCGAGAGCAGCAGGTGTATCTGTTATTACTTGAAATCCCTTACTCTCACCCTGTTCCTTTAAAGGTAAAAGAAGAGGGCTTGCATTCAAGAAATTATGGATTCCAAATCTAAGCAATGGTTTGGTCATAGCAAAAAAAAGGGTGAGGGACACTAAGGCCCCTCACCCCTGTTAAAATTTAAAACAGTCAGATAAACATCGGTGCGAGCACCAAAGCTACAATAGACATCAGCTTAATCAGAATATTCATCGCTGGTCCGGAAGTATCCTTGAGCGGGTCACCCACTGTATCACCAACAACCGTTGCATGATAAGCATCAGATCCTTTACCACCTAAATTCCCGGCTTCGACATATTTTTTGGCATTGTCCCAAGCACCGCCCCCGTTAGACATAAACAATGCCAGTAACACCCCTACTAGAGTAGCACCCATAAGCATGCCACCTAAAGCCTCAGCTCCCAGCACAAGCCCTATCAATATGGGCATAACAATAGCTATAACACCAGGAAGGATCATTTCCCTTAAGGCTGACTGAGTGCTGATGTCAATACACTTAGCGCTATCGGGTTTTCCAGTACCCTCCATAAGGCCGGGGATCTCTTTGAACTGCCGTCGAATTTCATTCACCATATCCATCGCACCCTTACCTACTGACGTCATAGTAAGCGACGCAACAAAAAAAGGAATAACACCTCCTATGAATACTCCGATAACGACCTTATGCTGAGTAATATCAATGGACTCAATGTTAGCTGCCTGAGTAAATGCTGAGAATAGTGCCAATGCGGTTAGGGCAGCAGAACCGATAGCAAACCCCTTACCAATAGCTGCAGTGGTATTTCCAACTGCATCTAATCCGTCGGTAATTTTTCTCGTCTCTTCACCTAGACCGGCCATTTCAGAGATACCGCCCGCGTTATCAGCGATTGGTCCGTATGCATCGACCGACATGGTAATGCCAACAGTAGCCAACATTCCGACTGCTGCCAAGGCAACACCATAAAGACCAGCAAAAACTGTCCCAAAATATATCGCAATCGTTATTATTATTACCGGTATGGCGCAGCTTTCCATCGCAACAGCAAGCCCTGTAATCATTACTGTAGCCACGCCAGTGCTGCTCGATTCAGCAATTTTCACAACAGGAGAACCTGCCGTATAATATTCGGTAACCAGCCCGATCGCGATACCAGCAAAACAACCAACTGCTAGAGCGATAAAAACACCAGACGATAAACCCATAATCTTGATCACAAAAAATGCCACAAATAGCATTGCTCCTGCACTGACAAATGTGCAATTACGTAATGCTGCCGATGGATCCTGATCCTCCAGCGCATCCATTGCCCGAATACCTATAATCGATGCAAGAAGACCCACCATGGCAACAATGAGCGGAAGAGCCATATACTCAAATTTCATAGCGGACATACTGGCACCTATGGCAATAGCAGCGATCATCGAACCACAATAAGACTCAAAAATATCTGCTCCAAGGCCAGCCGTATCGCCAACACAATCTCCTACATTATCAGCAATAACTCCGGGGTTTCTAGGGTCATCCTCAGGAATTCCGGCTTCAACTTTACCCACAAGGTCCGAACCAACATCCGCTATCTTTGTATAGATTCCACCCCCTACACGAGCAAAAAGAGCAATCGAGCTTGCTCCCATGGCAAATCCGCTAATAACACTTACCGATTCACCCTTGCCAAATAAAAGAAAAAGACCACCAACTCCAATCAAACCTAAACTAGCGACGCTCAAACCCATAACTGCCCCACCATTAAACGCGATGTTAAGCGCCTTAGCCTTTCCTCCATCGGAAGCTGCTTGAGCGGTGCGTACATTTGCGGTGGTCGCTGCGTTCATTCCAAAAAAGCCTGCAAGCATAGAACAACCAGCACCCATAACATAAGACACTGATGTCCACAAACCTATCCAAATTCCTTTTTGAGATGAAATAACGATCATAAGAAGAATAAAAACTCCTGCAACAAAATAACCAAGAATTTTATATTCTCGTGACAGAAAAACCATCGCACCTTCATGGATGGATTCTGCAATTTCTCTCATTTTCTCATTACCATCTGATTGCTCATCAACTTTTTCATAAATCTTCCAAGCCACAATCAAACCGAAAATACCGAACACCACCGCAAAATATGAATAATTCTGCGATATGTTTAAGGTAGCCATAAAAACATAAGCTCCCATAGCAATAGCAAGAAACAACAATTCTCCTTTATACTCCTTTAACATTCTCCGTTCTCCTCCGTTTTATTATTACGTTTATTCATTTCCACCAACGTTTCTTCAACTTTAATTATCGCCTCTTCAATAACCTCGTTTAGTAACTGAGTTTCCGACTCGGTGAACGAGGTCAATACGTAGTCGACAATATCCCCTGGATCATCGGGCCGACCCACTCCTATCCGAATACGACAATACTGGTCTGTACCCATTTTCTCGGTAATCGACCGCACCCCCAACTGACCAGCATCACCGCCCTTAGTTTTTACTTTGATTTTTCCAAGCGGTAAATCAATGTCATCATGAATAATAAGGACCTGGTTGGGAGAAATCCCTGAAGCAGAAAGAATTAACTTTGCCGCTTGACCACTATTATTCATATAGGTCATGGGTTTGGCGATCATGACCTGACAACCTCCTATTTCCCCTTCACCATAGAGAGCCTTGTGTTTGCTTTTGGAAAGCGCGATCCGTTGTTTATCAGCCAGGCTATCGGCTACAAGAAAACCAATATTATGGCGCGTTAGCTCATAACGCGGACCAGGATTGCCTAGTCCAATGATTAAATATGCCTTGGATATGGCTAGCCCTCTTTCTTAGTAGAATCGTCCTTCTTATCCGAGTCTTCCGTGGTAGCAGCGTCAGCAGTGGCTTCTGTTTCACCCTCTGCAAGTTCTTCGTCCTCAGTTTTTTCTTCTTTAACTTTCTCAAGATGTACGCTGACAATGGCTTCATTAGGTTCATGTAAAATTTTCACCTTGTCCGGAATACTAAGGTCCGACACATGTAACACCTGCCCAAGTTCAACAGCCGTCACATCCAAGTCAACTGACTGCGGAATATCAGTGGGCAAACATTCTACATGAATGGATTTGAGCACTTGATGAACCAGACCACCCATTTTTTCTCCAGCAGATTTTCCAATCAAATGTACATCGACGTTGACTTTAACTGGCTTGACAACGTCAACTTCTAAAAAGTCCACATGAACCCAACGTTCTTTCAGTGGGTGGCTTTGAAATTCTTTTATAATGACTTTACGCTTCTTATTTCCTTCCAAGTTAAGATCAATCAAAGCGTTCTGTCCCTTGGCTGTTAAAATATCTTTAAGATTGTCAGCGCAAACAGAAAAGGAAAGATTGTCTTTCAACCCATATAAAACAGCCGGTATCTCTCCGTTTCTTCGCACCTCTTTAGTGGCTACCTTACCCGTTTTTTCTCTTATTTTACCGCTCAACACTTCAGACATTTTTATCTACTCCTTATAAATCAAATAATGAACTTACCGAGGTTTCCTGATTGATCCGTAAAATAGCCTCGCCCAATAAAGGCGCCACGGATAAAATTTTAATTTTTGGATGGTTTTTCATGGTATCACGAACCGGAATCGTGTTGGTTGCCACGATAGACTTAATTCCTGATTTAGAAATACGTTCCAGCGCTGGCCCAGACAAGACAGCATGTGTGCAACAAGCATGTACTTCTCGGGCACCCGCTTCCAACAAAGCGGCTGTGCCTTCCACAAGAGTTCCAGCGGTATCTATCATATCATCAACGACAAAGCACACCTTGTCAACAACGTCTCCAATGATGTTCATAGCCTTGGCCTCATTTGCTGCCTCTCTACGTTTATCAATGATGGCAAGGTTGACTCCCAGACGCTTCGCAAAAGCCCTAGCACGTTCCACTCCACCTGCATCTGGAGAAATAACTACCATATCCTTTAAATCTAAACTTTGCAGATAAGGAATCAATACCTTCATTGAAAAAAGGTGGTCCACGGGGATATTAAAGAAACCTTGTATCTGCCCCGCATGAAGATCTACTGTCAATACACGGTCTGTTCCCGCAGTCACTATTAAGTCTGCCACTAGCTTGGAAGTAATTGGAACCCGTGGTTCACTCTTACGATCCTGGCGAGCGTAACCGTAGTAAGGTATCACGGCTGTTATACGCCTGGCGGAGGAACGCCTGAGCGCATCGATCATGATTAATAGTTCCATCAGGTTTGTATTTCCCGGATAACAAGTTGGCTGAATTACAAAAACATCCCCACCTCGAACATTTTCCTCAATACGCACATAAATTTCTTCATCAGAAAAATCTTTGATCACCGTACGGCCCAACTCAATCTTCATGTACTTACAAATATCCTCTGCAAGTTCAACATTGGCCCTTCCGGAAAAAACAAGGACTCTGCCATTTAAATTCTGCTCCATAGTATCTCCGGACTAATAAACTAAGAAATTTCTCTCATTTGATAAAAGCTGGGGCGGGAGGATTCGAACCTCCGTATGCAGGCATCAAAAACCTGTGTCTTAACCGCTTGACGACGCCCCAATCTGTATTCCCTATCTAATTTAACTTAATCTCGTAACCAACAACCAATACAAACGCTATGCAAAACTCTTAAAAATATGGGTAATATATACTTTTGAATCGACCTAAAATTTAAAAATCAGGTTCTCTTTAATCTAGTTATCAGGCTTTGAGCAACAAAAAGTAGAAGGTAAGCTAGGGTTACGCGACTTAAATTGTCGTTACTAGTTAAAAATTTCAAGAACCACCCATTCCAAGACTTCATTAATTAGGGGTAACTCAGAATATCCTCCGGCCAAAATTCAGTCAAACTTTCAATCGTTTCTACAAGAACTCTTTCCCACGTTCCATTCAAACCTGCGCATGCAACCCGAGCCTTATCCGGATCATCAAAAATTCCAAACACAGTGGACCCACTGCCAGACAAAAGAACACCCAAAGCACCCCAAGCCCCTAATTCGTCTTTAACGACTTGGACTTCTGGAAACCTTTGAATAACAAGAGGTTCTAAATCATTGTACAACTGGGACCCTAAGCTTGTGATGTCTGATAAGGATAGGTTTTTCCGCAGAATGCTAATATTATTTTCCCGTTTTGTCAACTTCAATTTCAGGTTTTGATACACCCAAGAAGTCGCAACAGGAAACCCAGGAAACACCAACAAAACCTGAAACTTAGCACAAGGTTTCAGGGCTTTTAACTTCTCTCCACGCCCCATTCCAAGCGCGCAAGGCGAAGTAAGAAAAAATGGGACGTCGGAACCCAATTCTGCAGCCAATTCAGATAACTTCTCTCGCTCAATCTTCAAATTCCACAAATGATTCAGACCCATAAGTACGCCAGCAGCATTACCACTACCACCCCCAAGCCCAGCACCAAAAGGAATATTTTTTTTCAACCGAATGCTGACTCCTTTATCTTCAACCTGATAAGATTGTCGTAATAGATTTGCTGCTTTATAAGCAAGGTTAGTATCATCCGTGGGTACTCCTGGACTATCACACTCCAGTTTAATCCCCGAGGACAAAAGTTCTAACTCCACGTCGTCATATAAAGATACCATTTGAAAAATTGTTTCCAATTCATGAAACCCATCTTCTCTTTTACCGTGAATATGGAGACCTAAGTTAATTTTGGCTGGGGTTTTAAATTTTATTTTCATACTTTTTGCCACGTCACCAATTACTCTTCAATGCCTCAATCCCAATGCTAACTCAAATGCATCGAGAGAAATACCTTGATTGATCATAACGTCTGAGTAACTTACTACAATAGATTGTTTTTTTGACTTAATTTCGATTACAACCTTGTGAGGGAAGTCCAACTCATCAACCTTCTTGTAATCGTCCCAGTATACTCTGTAAATTTCCCGGGTACCTCGAGTCAAGAATAATGATTTTGGCAACAACGTATAAGCATCGATTCCAATATCTACCCGTTCTCCTGTTTTTTGGTTGATCGTTTCAATTTGTAAAACAGTTTGGTCGCTATTCCATTTTGCGATTTTCGTCTGTAAATGAGAAAGGTGCGGGATCCCTCCTGAAAATACGCTGATGTAATCTCCGAAGTCTATATAAGTCCCCAAAACCCGGTGCATACTTTCCCAAACTGCTTCTCCAGAAATGACTCGATTTTCACGCGGATCATACATTAAAGTTTTTTCACCCTTATAAATCAGTACACCTAATACCTGGCGAAATAAGCTGTAAGTATCCACTCGCATTGCTTCATCCCCCTTGACAAGCAATGTCTGACGAAACGATTGATTTAAGTTTTCCCCAGAAATTTTTGTACGTACAAATGCTTTTACATCTCGAATAGCAGATTTACGAGCTTCGAGTTCGGAAAATAAAGAGGACAGGGACTTAATTTCTGGCTTCGCTTCTGTGGGTACAGGCAAAATCTTGGGTTGGCAGGAAATAATGAAAAGCAGGCACCCTACTACATACCGGTGCAGGGAAATTTGCATAGAATTGGGTAATTGATAGTTAATTATTACTCAGAAGTTTCTGCACCTTTTGAATCTTATTTTCCAGTTCCTTAGGGTTAGGTAACTCGCTATCAATATTATCTGTTTTTTCTAAAGTGAGGAAAAGACTTGTTTCCCATGCCTTGCCAGCTTTTATATAGTTCATCAATGAAAAGTGGATATCTCCCAAGTGGCTGTATAAAACTGGATCAGGGAAAGTATAAACCATAGCCTTTTTAAGTTCTTTAAGGGCTTTTTCTGATTCGCCTTTCTTAAAATAAATCCAGCTCAGACTATCAAGAAAGTAACCATTTTTGGGCTGAATAGAAAGTGCCTTATCCAAATGTCCTAAGGCTTTATCTAGTAACTTCCCTTCCCTAGCATAAATATACCCTAAAAAATTATGCGCATTGGAATGCATGGGATTAAGATCAATCGAGTGCTTTATATTTTTTATAGCTAGCCCAAATTCACCTTTCCGCTCTTGGAGAGCTCCCAGTTCAAAATAATAAGAATCTTTATCTTTGTCTATGGCAATTGCTTTTTGCATTGCGTCAATGGCTTTATCTAATCGATTAACCGCGGTATAAGCAATAGCTAGGGAGTTATAAAGGGTATCATTATTCTGATCTACTTTAATAGCTTCCTCAATCAATTGAACTGTTTTTTCAGGGTGCTTATTCATACTATGTAACCGAGCCAAGTAAACCATTAAATGCACAGACCTAGGCTCTATTTTTAGCAAACTATTTATTTCTTGAATTGCTCTGTCTACACGCCCAAGAATTTCATAAACACGCCCAAGTACCATTAAAATTTCTTTTTTGTGTTCCTTCTCTTGAAGCAACTGAAACTCATCAAGCGCTTTCAAGTAAATTCCCTGTTCATAATAAACGGCTCCAATTTTTATATGCACATCTGGAGCGCCCAAAATTTCCTTTGCATCTGTTCGGTATTTGCTCGAGTCTACATCCATTGGTAAGGTCAAACCTTTCATAGCGGTCATACGTTTATGAAGGCTTTCATTCAAAGGATCTAACTTCAAAAGAATCTTGTATTGTTTTTTAGCCTCATCGGGCTTCCCCTGCGCTGCTAAGGTCCAAGCCAGAAATTCTCGAGCCTTCAAAAGATTAGGACGTAACTCCAAAGCTTGATTTAAGGATTTTTTGGCATCTTCTAATTTTCCTGCAACAATATTAACTCTTGCAAGGTAGTGGTATCCCAAAGGATTCGTTGATTCTACCTGGAGTACCTTCTTGTACATATCCTCTGCAAGATCATATTGCTGACGAATTTCGTAAATTGCACCGCTAAGAAGGTAGGCTCTTGCTAACCCCGATTTAGCCTGAATTACGCGTTGATAATGACTTAGAGCTCGCTCATATTCGAGCCGCCCGGCGAGAATATCTCCAGTTATCATATTCAATTCGGGATTATCAGGAAAATGACTCAAAGACTCCTGCAGTGTCTTATAGGCATCTTCTATTTTCCCCGCACGGATGAGGTTAATCGCCAATTGACTATAAAATTCATAATCATCTGGAGCAAATTGAACCACCAGGCGATAATTCTCTGAAGCTTTCTCAAACTGATGTTCTCGAACCGCCTGCAAAGCCATTAGATAATAGTAGTACGCTCGTGGATCCCTAATATTCTCGTTGCTTTTTTTTGCGGATAGCTTCTCAACAACCTTAACTGCATATGAATTAGACAAATCAATGTCCCGGGAAACTTGGTTTATTGGAAGGGTGGTACAATTGGAGGTGAACACTAGTATTGCAACTGGTAAAATTACTTTTAGCTTACTGTTGATACGATCAAGTATATTCTTCACACTTTCACCCTTCATTTCTATTTCTGGTGCTTGCATTTTATTTTGCTTCAACGAATACTGCCTTTCCTCTTCGAAAGGATTGTTTTTTGTAGATTCTACGATAAGGCCTTCTTGGAAAACAATTCTGTTCACTAAGGCCGATCCTGCGCGCTCATTAATCGTTTTGATAATTTTTTTACGTAAGGGTTCCAAAGCGGGGAACCATACTCTGTCTGACACCGTTATAAACAAGCTTTTACTCGAAAATTTGTTGACCCGTGTGACAAGTGCCAAGTCTTTACCGACTATAAGCTTCCACTGAAAATCGAACCAAGCGAAGGATTGGGAGTCGTTAGAATCGACCCTAAGTATTGATTTTCCAAGCACAGAGCGTATAGTTTCCCAACTTGTGTACATTTGTTTACTCATTAGACTCAGGCTCGCATTCTTTAAATATTGGATTTATTTTAGCTATGTTGTCCGGCAATATAAAGATATTTTTGAGATGTATCACGTCTCTAGCCTGGTACCGGTTAATTGAGACCACATTATAGAAATTACCTTATAAAGCGAAAGGACTAGCTGGGGGGGGATCACCTAACTAAAACGACCCCACATCCTTCCATGTTTTTATAGATCATGCGATCACATATTTATCTGGCAGTTCTTGGTCTATTGAGCTTGATCCTCTACCTAGGGTTAACAGACCTATCTAAAGATTTCAACTGGGGTGAAGGTTACTCCAAACGTCCTATTCTTGAATATCTTGCCATCTATTTTTCTTTATTTTTTCTTTATACACTGGCTTGTCTTTCTGTTTTTAAATCCAACCGGTCTAAAAAAACATTTTGGACCCTGATCGCCTTCGGATTATTATTTCGTTTTGCAATGCTCCCTTCCCAACAGATTCAAGAAGATGACGTATACCGTTATCTTTGGGATGGCAAGGTGTTTGCTCATGAAATTAATCCCTTCAAATTCGCTCCGGAAGAAATTAACCAATATAAATCCTTAAAAATACAAGACCCGGTATATTTTCACTCACATTATGGGAAAAACGACCAAAATGAGCTAGCTATTCTAAATGATTTAAAATGGGAAAATGACATCGCCCTTCGATATATGGAGCGAATTAATCACCCAGATGTTTCCACCATCTATCCACCTTTGGCCCAATATGTGTTTCGCTTCTCGCAGCAAATAAATGTAGATAGTTTACTCACTCTACGGATAATATTTTTAGCATTTGATCTAATGGGTACGGTTTTCATCATACTTGCGTTAAGAGCCTTAAACCTGAACCAAAATTTTAGTCTAGTTTATTTTTGGTCGCCCCTAATGATCAAGGAAACTTATAATTCAACTCATTTGGATATAATCGGAATATCCTGTCTTTGTGTATCCATATATTTTCTTATACGAAAACGTATGGTGGGATCCATTTTTTTTCTAGCCTTGAGCGTTCTTGGAAAATTTTATTCCGCCGTCCTTCTCCCCTTTTACCTTCAAAGGGTCTGGTTTCTTGCGCAAAAAAATAGGCGGTCAGGCACGATAACTGTAACCATTCATCTAATTTTATTTTGCACTGTAATTGCAGTTTTCTACCTACCTTTTATTGATATAGGTGGGAGCGTTTTTGCTGGGTTAAAAACGTATAGCGTTTATTGGCAAAGTAACGACAGTTTATTTGCAATCTTGCTATATGTTCTTAAAAATATTTTAAATTCAGGAGTGGCTACAGAAATTCCGATTTTTGGCAATAGCATGATATTTGCCAAAAGCATCATGACCTTAGTCATTTTAGCAGCGGTCGCCTATCTAATTCTTAAACAGGCTCCTAAAATAAACTCTCCAGAGATATGGGTACGAAATCTTTTTCTGATCATGGTTCTGGTATTCCTTCTGAGCCCTGTTCAAAACCCCTGGTATCTATGTTGGACTGTCCCCTTTCTATGTATTTTCCATTCGAGATCGTTAATCTTTCTAACCGGGCTAATCGGATTATACTACCTCGACTTTTATCTCGACTATCAGGACATCACCCAATACTCAGTTTGGGTTGCCTGGCTAGAATACACCCCATTTTATGTCTATTTGCTTTGGGAGCTTTTTAGATCAAAAAATATTTTGAAGAGCATAGAGTAAGCTGCTTACTTCCTTTAAAGATACCTTCCTAATTTTTGTTGTTTTTCATATTCACAATTAGGCAAGAGAAGATCAACGCAAAGATTGCGCCGATCGAATCGGTTAATTTGTGAGTCCTGAGCATATATAAACGCTTACTCAAGAAAAACTTGTTTAAATAAATTCTAAATTATTTTTCATAGCAACTCTTGAAAAGAACTAATGGTAGCAAGACTATTTTTTTTATGCTTACTGTTACGGTCTATGAGTATTGCTTCTATTCCTACGCTGTTGGCACCTCGAATATCTGCGCGAAGGTCGTCCCCAATATGACAAACTTCGGCCGGGTTAACCCCGCTTCTTCTAATGGCTTCAATAAAAATTTTTTTATCTGGTTTGGCCGATCCCACCTCCGCAGAAGCTAAAATAAAATCAAAATACTCCGCAAGACCGGTTCCTTTTAAAATTGTATGAAGACGGGAATCCCAGTTAGAAACAACTCCTAATGTGATACTTGAATTTTTTAATTTTTCTAAAATACCTGAATCAATAACATCATCAAAAACATGCCAGTGGTCTTTTCGTGCAAACGCCTCATAAATGATCTCGAAATAATGTTCGAAATTTTCAAGACCGCCAGAGTGTTCAAAAACTTGAAAAACAAGACTCTTCCAAAAATCTCTTTCCGCTTGTTCACCACTCTTTTTACCTAAAGATTCAATTCCTCCAGAATTAATCCACTCTTTATGGAAAAGTTGATTCAGCTCTTTTCCTGATCCCTTAAACCCAAAGGGTCTGGCATAGGTTGCGTAAACCTCACCCACAGAAGGTTCAACCCGAAGAAGTGTCCCACTAACATCAAAAAGAACTGCTTTATACTTAGACAGCACCCCTATCTCCACCTAAAAACTTAAATGGCTACAGTTGAATCTTTTTCATTAAACCACGTTTATTGGATTTTAAGTGAGGAAAGCAGAAAAAATGAAGTTGGAAGTCGTTCAATAACTATTTTTGTATTTTTGGAAGGACGATAATGCTAGTTCGTAGTCAACCTGAGTATCTATTTCAAAGCAATCTGGGCCTTGAGTAATCAACCAGACATTAAGATCTACAGACTTAGCGAAATCACTGAAAGGAATTTCCCATAAAAGCTCAACATATTCAGACTCAAATTTTTCATAGTGCGCAATAAATTTTTTACAATTTTCGGCGGAGAGTTTAAAAAAACCAATGGCCTCTCCTCTGAAGTCGAAATCAGCTTTCTCTTCGAGCGTCGGGTCCCTTTTAGTAACAAACACTCCTACTTTACCATCTGATCGAATCAACACCTTGCTTGATTCTGTATCGTTTATATCTGAAGGGATTGATGCGAAGGATGTTGGTTCTGAGTTTTTTACATATTTGCAAAATTCAGATTTAGGATAAAGCACATCTCCGTCAAGAATAACGACATCCTCGCTGCAATAGCGTAAACCCATGACCATGGACAAGGTGTTTCCAGTAGTACGATACAAATCATTGTCAATAAACTTACATTCAAGCCCTAGATTAAGGTCTTCAACATATCGCTTCACACTTTCT
Organism: Nitrospinaceae bacterium; assembly: GCA_029937655.1. Classification (GTDB taxonomy): domain Bacteria; phylum Nitrospinota; class Nitrospinia; order Nitrospinales; family VA-1; genus Nitromaritima. The sequence continues at coordinate 19,568 of JAPYPK010000001.1, read as the reverse complement.
TTGTTGTGGCCAACCACTAGAAAAACACAGCTTACGCCTAAAGAATCCAGACAGGCAAGATGCCTTGAAAGTAAAGTCTCGTCATCAAAAGGTAAAAGACTTTTGTGGGGAATATCGTCACGGCCGAGGCGGGATCCATATCCAGCGAGAAGAATAACTGCTTGCATCAGGTCACCATAATTATTACAAAGGATGAATGATAGAAACCTTTGCTACTTGCTGTACGCCCAGAAATGTGACATCGGTTCGTTAGAACAAAATCGTCCGTACTTTAGCAGTGTATCCAAGCCATCCGCTGTTCTTTCGATATTACTAGGCTCTCCCTTAAAGTCACCCCAACCCACTTCATTTTTTTCATCCATAAGCCAATGGACTCCCTTTGCGATGACAGAAGAATATTTTTCTTTTTGGTTAAACGTATCTGCCACCAACATCAGATTGCGGCAGGCGTCCATTGTGTGATCCATATTTTCACCATCCCATGATCCGTTCTCTGCTTGCTCGTCAACCATACTATCAGCGGCCTCAAGGCATATTTTTTGGGCTTCTTCTATTCCATCCATAAAATATGCTGGTACCAAGGTATATTGCATAAGGTGTGCGGTTGTTTCGATCCCTGCGGGATGAAATGTATCATCTTTCCATAGACCGGTATCACGCTGCCAATCCATAATGAAATCGTATCCCCGTTTACGGGCTTTGTTGATCCGATCATCATTTTTTTTATCGTGTGTAACCTGGTACACCGTAAGAAATACTGTCACCGAACAAGTAGTATCCAAGTGTGACCACTCGACGTCCGACCAATGTCCGTCATCTTCTTGGCTAGACAAGATATACTCCAAGGCACGTTGAATTGACTCTTCAATTTTTGGGTTGTTTAGAATAAGGTTCCCGCGGCAGAGCTTCAAGCCAACAAAAGTTGTTATCCATATGGACGTTTTGTCTGCATGCGATACCTTAGACCATCCACCATCAGAGTTTTGCACATTTGTGCACTCGGCAAAGTCTTCAGCGTATTCGTTTGTATTGTCAATATGTAAAATACATCGCAGGACATGCTCCAAAATTTCCATATCCTGTTCACCGCGAAGAAGGCTCCACTGGTCAGCCTCAGACCGTAAATAAGCCCACTCACGTTCAATAACTCGATCTAGTTCACGTTGATCAATTTGAGCACCAAAACTCATACATACAATCTCCAGTTATATCTATAATCGACCTGACCAAATAACAATTTTTAAACAAATTTTACAATCTATCTCAATTCGGTTGCTAGGCTGGGTTGAAAGTCAGAAGACAATGACTCTTGGTTACCCATTTTCTTAGCTTTCAATTTATTTTCAATCCATAGCCTAGCCTCATCCGAGTTTCCAGGGCTGCGTGGATATTTCTTTAGGAATTTCTGATATTCTCCCATCGAGTCAGATTTTTTGACTTGTTTAAAAATTTGATCCTCTAAAGCTTCTATCTGCCTCTCAATACCTTCCTTTTCTTTAGGTGGAGACAATTCAACTATTCTACTAAGACCCATTATTGCCTCATCATATTCCCTGTTTTCTTCAAGGATAGCGGACTGAACTTTTAGCGCGCGCACCAAATTCACTTTAAGTTGACCTTCTCTCGGTCTCAATTTGAGCCCCTGATTGTAATGGTAGATGGCCTTTACAATCTCGTCATTAGCATAGTAAAGCAAACCTAAATTATTTCTGACTTCAAAAGAATTTGGGTTTCTTTGTAAAAACTTATTCCAAAGCACAATGGCAGAGTCGATTTGTCCCTTGTGCTGGTGCAAGGTAGCCCTTGCGAATAATTCCTGATCAAATTTTGACAGAGACTGAGATGGGGTATCAGAGAACTGACCAGGAACTTTCGCACAACCCAAAGCAATATAATTCAATATGATAAAACCAATAATGCCAAACTTAAAAAAATTCATGGACGAACTATACCAAATATTTTTTTAAGATCAATACATCTTGACATGTTTTTTTTTTACGTTAATCTGCAGTACGGAATCAAAAGTAGTTCGCTAGGGGTGATTTTCTGAGAGTCTTTAAAGGGCAACCCTTTGAACCTGATCTGGCTAGTACCAGCGAAGGGAAGTGGATAGAGCTTTTAGCATAGCTATAATCCCTTACTTGGTTGTAGCTTTTTTTTGTGTTCCCTTTCTTTGACTCACCCTCACTTAATTTTGGCTTTAAATTTCGATTGAACTTTATTTTAGTTTGATTGAGCGGGGGGCTTCCTACGATGGTACTTAAAGTAAATGGTGATGAAAGAGAAATCTATTCCAGTGTTAACTTAGCAGAATTGTTGCTTGAGCTGGAAATAGTTTCACCCCATTGTGCCGTAGCACTTAATCAGGAAGTTGTTCCCAGTTCAAAGCTCAAGCAAACCAAAATTCATGATGGAGATAATGTAGAAATCGTTCATGCTGTAGGTGGTGGACTCTGATTTTATAATTTTTTTTGTAAAATTCTTTCTAATTTTTTTGAAGATTTTAAAATGAACTCATCACAGTTGAAGATAGGCGATAGAACATTCACTTCTCGCTTGATTGTTGGAACAGGAAAATATGCGTCTTTTGAGGAAACCCGTGATGCCATATCTGCCTCAGGGGCAGAAATGATCACCTTAGCGGTACGCCGTATCGAACTAGATAAGGCCAAGGACTCTATTCTTAATTTTCTCGATCCAAAAACATACTGTTTTCTACCTAACACTGCTGGTTGCTATACGGTCAAGGAGGCAGTCATGACATGTCAACTTGCACGTGAAGCGGGACTGGGAAATATGGTTAAAGTTGAAGTTATTGGTGATGAAAAAACGTTATTCCCCGATAATGAAGCCACTCTGGAAGCCTCAAAAATCCTGGTAAAAGATGGATTTCAGGTACTCCCTTACTGCACAGATGATGTAGTTCTTTGTAAAAAACTAGAGGAAGCGGGTTGCTCTGCCGTTATGCCTCTAGCTGCGCCCATTGGATCAGGGCTCGGGGTATGTAACCCATTTACGATAAAACTAATCCTTGAGGCTGTGCAAGTACCAGTCATTGTCGACGCAGGTGTTGGAACTGCTTCTGATGCATGCAAGGCCATGGAACTTGGAATAGACGGACTTCTTATGAACACCGCAATTGCAGGGGCGCAAGATCCTATTAAAATGGCCTGCGCTATGAAAGCTGCTGTGGAATGTGGACGCCAGGCCTTTGAAGCAGGGCGCATACCAAAGAAACTCTATGCCTCCGCTAGCAGTCCACTCGATGGCTTAATAGATATTTAATGGACGAAACAAATCGTGCAAATTTCTGAAGCAAACTATACTCATAAAATGACAACTCAGGATCTCAACGGGCTTCGTTTATATCTGATCACTGATAGGTCTTTATTCGATGGAGAAAAAAAATTCTTAGACGCCGTGGAAGCCGCGTTAATAGGAGGAGTCAAAACGATTCAGTTAAGAGAAAAAGACCTGTCGGACTACCAACTTGTCGAACTAGGAAAAAAACTACGTTTCCTCACATCAAATTATGGAACTCGGCTCTTCATTAACTCGCGACCAGATATCGCCGAACAAATAGGAGCTAATGGTGTTCACCTGACTGAAACCAGCGTTCATGCCAATGAGGTTAAAAAAAATTTTCCTGACCTGATCGTAGGAGTTTCGACTCACTCACTGGAAGGGGCACATCTTGCAGAAACACAAGGCGCTGATTACATAACTTTCAGTCCGATTTACGAAACACCCTCCAAAGCGAGTTATGGCCCGCCTCAAGGCTTGGACTCATTGCGGCAAGTCACTCAAGCAGTTCGCTTACCGGTTCTGGCTTTGGGAGGAATAACACTGCACCGCGTTCCCGAATGTTTGGAACATGGGGCCTTCGGGGTCGCCTTGATTTCTGACATCTGGAACTCACCTCATATAAAACAACATTCATTTGAATATATGCAGAACTTTGGAGGAAACACGTTATGACACAATTAAAATCTAATGGTAATAGTAACCGCCATGGAGCGACAGATGAAAAGGTTGAAATTTCCACCGATCCGATTTCCCCGAACTCTAAAAAAATCTATGTCAACGGAACCCTGCATCCAGATATAAAAGTCCCGTTCCGGGAAATTTCTCTGTCCCCCTCTACCACAATAAACAGCAATGGAAATGGGAACAACGGTCATCACAAGGAAAATAGCGAGAATTCCATCCTCGTCTATGATACATCCGGCCCCTACACCGACCCGGAAGCAAAGATTGATATTCGTGAAGGATTGCAACCCATCCGCCTTCCTTGGGTCATGGGACGTGAAGATGTAGAGTATTATGATGCCCGAACTATTCTGCCGAAAGACGATGGCTATCGAGATGGGGAAAACCCTAATACCGAACGGTTCCCTAAAACCCGCTCTCAAGTTTTACGCGCGAAACCAGGACAAAATGTCACCCAAATGCATTACGCCAAAAAGGGAGTCATCACTCCCGAGATGGAGTTCATCGCTATTCGTGAAAACCAGAAACGTAAACAGTGGATTGAAGATGCGGAACGGGAAAATCGACTGAAAGGAAATTCTTTCGGAGCCAACCTTCAGAACGAAATCACTCCGGAATTCGTCCGCGAAGAAGTAGCACGAGGCCGAGCCATAATTCCGGCTAATATTAACCATCCGGAATCGGAGCCGATGATCATCGGGCGGAATTTTCTCGTCAAGATCAACTCCAACATCGGCAACTCAGCAGTCAGCTCCTCTATCGAAGAAGAAGTCGAAAAGATGGTCTGGTCATCACGATGCGGTGCCGACAATGTTATGGATCTCTCAACCGGAAAAAATATTCACACGACGCGTGAGTGGATCCTACGCAACTCACCGGTTCCCATCGGTACGGTTCCCATCTATCAGGCATTAGAAAAAGTCGATGGGAAAATCGAGGACCTGACATGGCAAATTTATCGCGATACTCTAATCGAACAATGCGAGCAGGGCGTGGACTATTTCACCATTCATGCTGGCGTGTTATTGCGCTATGTACCAATGACCGCAAAACGCGTCACCGGCATCGTCTCACGAGGTGGCGCAATCATGGCAAAATGGTGTCTCACTTATCATAAAGAAAATTTTCTATACACAAATTTTGAGGAAATTTGCGAAATCCTGAAATCCTATGATGTCTCTTTCTCTTTGGGTGATGGATTGCGACCCGGTTCCACCGCTGACGCTAACGATGAAGCCCAGTTTGCAGAATTAGAAACTCTCGGTGAATTGACAAAGATCGCCTGGAAACATGAAGTGCAGACCATGATCGAAGGCCCTGGTCATGTTCCTATGCATATGATCAAAGAAAACATGGAAAAACAATTAGCAGTGTGTGGCGAAGCTCCTTTCTACACATTAGGACCGCTAACCACCGACATCGCGCCAGGTTACGACCACATCACCAGTGGCATCGGCGCAGCAATGATCGGCTGGTACGGTACCGCCATGCTCTGCTACGTGACTCCCAAAGAACACCTGGGGCTACCTAACCGTGACGACGTAAAAGAAGGCGTTATCACATACAAGATCGCGGCACACGCGGCGGACCTTGCCAAAGGTCATCCCGGAGCAAGAGTGCGTGATGATGCTTTGAGCAAAGCCCGGTTCGAGTTTCGCTGGGAAGACCAGTTCAATCTATCGCTCGACCCGGAAAAGGCGTTGCAGTTCCATGATGAAACCCTGCCAAAAGATTCTTCCAAAGTAGCGCATTTCTGTTCGATGTGCGGCCCTCATTTCTGTTCGATGAAAATCACGCAGGACGTGCGCGACTACGCTCAACAAAAAGGAGTGGAAGAAACACAGGCGCTGGGTGAAGGTATGAAAGAAATGTCCGCAACCTTCAAAGAAAAAGGCGGCGAGATTTACTCAAAACTCTAATCTTTGGACTGGGTAATAGACAACTTGTTAAATAGCAAATCACACTCTAACTTTGATTAAAAAATATAATTGAGTGAAAATTTTTCCAATTGCACTAATTGGTACAGAACTCCAAAAAGAAATGGGTGGTCTAATTAAGGTTGGATCATTTCTTTGGCATGGCTGAGAGTAGCCTTGGTGATTTTTTTTCCACCAGACATCCTTGCAATTTCTTCTACTCTTTCTTGCTCTGAAAGTTCACGAATGCTGGAATAAGTCCGTTTCTCTTTCACTGTTTTAAACACCACAAAGTGTGAAATTGCCTTGCCCGCGATTTGGGGTAAGTGTGTAATGCAGAACACTTGTTTTTCAGTAGCAATTTTTTTTAATTTACTCCCCACCACCTCGGCAATTTTTCCTCCTATCCCTGTATCGACTTCGTCGAAAACCATTACAGGAATAGTATCTTGCTTATTGAGATTTGATTTTAATGCCAGCATAAGCCGGGAAAGTTCCCCCCCTGAAGCTATCTTAGCGAGAGGTTTTAGGTCTTCTCCCAGGTTTGGAGAAAATAAAAATTCTATTGTGCCCAACCCCGTTGAATTTAATTTCACCTTTTCGTTTCGAAATTTTACGAAATTGGTACCATCCCCTTCATAGTTAAATTGTACTTTTAACCGAACATCTTTCATACCAAGATCACAAAGTTCCTTCTCTACATCTTTTTTAAATATACCGGCTGTTCTTTCCCTTTTTTCTGCCAACACTACAGAAAGCTCCGACAAAATGGTCTGGTGTAACTTTATATCTTTTTGAAGCTTTTCCATACTTTCATTGAAACAAGAAAGAGTATCGAGTTCGGTAGAAATTTTATCGCGGTAATCCAAAACTAAATCAATATTTCCGCCGTATTTACGTTTTAGCCCGTTGATTTCCGATAAACGATCTTCTATTTCTTCAAGACGAGATGGGTTAAATTCTATTTTATGAGCATAGTCTCTCAACTCTTCAACCAGTTCTTCAATTTCACAAAAAGCAGATTGTCCTCGTTGTGCCTGTTTCCCCAATTCCGGGTCCAAAGAAGGAAGCGACTCTAGTTCTCTTTTCACTACACCCAATTCTTCAAGGACCGCCCCTTCTTTTTCTGCAATTAAATTGAGAACTAGTTTCACTGATTCGTGAATTTTTTCTGCATGTTGCAATTTGTTTTTTTCTGCTTTAAGCAGATCTTCCTCATTCCGTGAAAGACTGGCCTTATCAATCTCGTTAATTTGAAAACGCAGTAGATCTTCTCGCTGCAAGCGATCACTTTCTTTAGAACGTAAATCTTCTACTTTCTTTAAATCTTCTAGATATTTAAAATATTTTTTAGTAAATTCGTTTCTTTCATCCATGGTTTTCCCATACAAATCGAGAAGATCAACATGAATTTCTGAATTGAGTAGTGCCTGATGATCATGCTGGCCATGAATATCAACTAGCCGGTCTCCTAGTTTTGCCAAGACACCAACCGTTACCGCGCAGTCGTTAACCATGCAACGATTTTTCCCCGTATTAGATATCGTTCGCCTTAAAACGACCTCTCCGTTATTAGCATCGATGCCCAATTCTGAAAGGATGTCTAACGTTTGTAGATTTTTGATCTCAAACACGCTTTCAACGGTTGCCGATGATTCTCCTGTACGGATAAAATTGGAATCGGCTCTACCCCCAAGAATTAGGTTGAGGGCGTCTATAATAATTGACTTCCCGGCACCCGTTTCCCCCGTCAACGCTGTAAGACCAGACGTGAATTCGACGCTCAGGTTATCAATAATAGCAAAATTATTTATCCTTAATTCTTTCAGCATGATATTCAGCGTTTATCAATTCTGTATTTTTTCCAAAAAGTCTAAGGCTTGAGTCTTCCATTCAAGAACAGACTCTTCTTTTTGCGAACTTAATTTCATATTAAGAAGTGTGTGTAGTATATCCTTCGCTAAAATAAAATCTCCGTTTTCGATGTAGGCCTCAGCAAGGCCAAGATAATTTTCTCCAAATTCAGAACCAAGTTGAATGGCCTTTTGAAAGTGTGCAATTGAACGTTCTAAATCCCCCCCTAATACATAAGGGAGCTTTAAATAAAGATTCCCCAACGCTCTGTGCGGTCCACCTTCTTCAATGGATGGATCTAGATTAATGGCAGTTTCCATATCTTTTTTAAACGGTTCAATGGTTCCCAAACTACTCCAGATACCTTGAGCCTGACCTAGGGTTCCGCTGCAAAGGCCGTTAAAAAAATATCCATTGGCGGACTGTGAGTTAATTTCAATCGTTTTTTTTGTCTGCGCCATACATAGCGAAAAAAAATAAATTTTTTTGGATTCAGAAGTAAATGTTTCACCAAGTTTGAAGTAAACTCTTCCCAACCTCCAGAAAAGCTTGTCCGATTCTGGAAATGTTTTTAAGGACTTCTTGACCAATGCTTCTAACGTGTATAAATCATCTGTTGATTTGGCCAAACTGTAATTGTGGTCTACTTCTTTAATTAAACCCGTTTCCTGACTTGCCAACCCTACAAAAAGTATCGAAAATAAAAGACCCTTCCCTGAAAAAGCTAGACTCATATAAATGAAATTATTTTTTTAGTTTAAGTTAAAAAGGTTATACTTAATTTTTTGAAAAAAATCGGCATTGAACACTAGCTCAATTTCTAAATACTAATTTAGCATAACTATGCTTTCTCGTAAAAATTGGATTTTTTTAATATTTTTTATTTTGGCTTTATTTGAGTTGTCCCCCCTTATTGCAAAAGAAGCATCACCCCGCAATACAGTGGAAATATTACTGAATTCTATTACCAATTTAAAAACAGGGAAACCGCTAACTACCGAGGAAGTTAAAGAAAATGATATTATCTCTCATCGTGCACTTGCGCTTTTGAATATACGGGAAATAAGCCGCAAGGCACTAGGGAAGTACTGGAGTAAGCGCTCCTTAACTGAACAGAAAGTGTTTATCGATCTTTTGAGCCGGATGTTTACCAAAGAGGCCTTTCCCAACTCTGGAAAATTCTTTGCTGCACTCAAATTGATTTATGGTCAAACCACTATCAATGAATCAAAAGCCAATGTTCCACTTACTGTTGTCCATGAAAAGGAAGGAGAAATTAATATTGATTTCCACTTACAAAAATACGGCGATCACTGGCAGGTTGTAGATGTTGATCTAGATGAAATCAGCATGAGAAATAATATGCGGTCGCAGCTCTATAAAGTAATTTCTAAAAACAATTACCAGGAACTTGTTCGTCGCATAAAAGAAAAACTTACTAAATATTAAAAGTTGAGTTCTCTCCGATAATTTTGTGGCCGCTCATAGATTTGTTGTGTTTTATCTGCGGTTGCGTGAAATCAGATCCACAACCACATTCGAAACTCGTTCAACATCTTGAGTTGACATACGTGGGTAAAGAGGAATAGAAAGAATTCTATCTGAGTAACTAGTCGCAACGGGGTACGCTTCTAAACGAGTATTAAATTCTTTTTTGTAAAAAGGTTGTATATGAAGTGCCTGATAGTGTACAGCTACCCCGATACCTTCCGATTGAATCGCATCAATAAATTGGTCACGAGTTATCGATAATTGTTCCACGCGCAACGCAATAATGTACAGATGGTATGATGACTCTGCATAGTCTCTTGTTTCAAGAATTTCTAATTCTGGAATCTGACAAAATACTTCATCATACATTGCCGCATATTTTTTTCGAATTTCTAAAAAGCGACCAATTTTTTTAAGCTGATGTATTCCAAGCGCGGCATTTATGTCTGCCATATTGTATTTGTATCCTGGCATCGTAAGCTCCCATTGAGAAAAACCGCTTTTCCCAAAGCGTTTCCAGGCGTCTCGACTAAGGCCATGCAAGCGCATGACACGAACCATTTCATCTAATGATTCGTTGTTAGTTGTTAACATTCCACCTTCACCAGTCGTAATATTTTTGTTTGCATAAAAACTGAACGCTGTTGGGTTTCCCAAGCTACCTATTTTACGACCCTTATATTTTGCTTCCAGAGCATGGGCTGCATCTTCGATAATTAAAAGTTTGTGCTTCTGAGCTAGATCCATTATGGGGTCCATATCACACGGATGTCCCGCAAAATGCACTGGTATAATTGCCCTTGTTTTGGGTGTTATTTTTTCTTGGATTTGACTGACATCCATCGTCAGCGTTCCTGGTTCCACATCTACAAAAACCGGGGAAAGACGTTCATGTAGTATTACATTCGCCGTTGCGGGGAATGTCATTGTCGTAGTTATAACTTCATCGCCAGGCGCGAATCCTTGTATCGCCAAAGCTAAATGTAAACCCGCTGTGCAGGAATTTAACCCAATGGCATAATCACACCCAATGTACTCTTTGAAGTCATCTTCGAATCGTTTTGTTCGCGGGCCTGTAGTAAGCCAACCGGATTTTAAGGTTTCAACAACCTCATTAATTTCATCCTCATCGAACCAAGATTTATGGAAGGGGAGATCGATACTCATATATTCTTCTGAAAAAAAATCCTTACTAGGCCTTATTTTAAGGGAACTTGAGATCTGCGGGGTTTATTTCCACGAATCCCGCTTTCCCCCAACCACTTTTATTATTAGGAGCAAAGTACTTAAGAATTCCTGTTCCACTTGAGTTAACAGGCGCGGATAATAATGTGATGAACCAATTTCCATTCACTTTTTCCCAATAATCGGTCGTGGGATACTGTGCAGCAAATTCGTAATCCCCCCCCCTTGTTGCAGCGGGGTTTAATCTCTGCCGGCCTTTTAGCATCACCTTTACCTTAGCGTATTTTCCATCTGTACTTATAGAAATTTTTTCTAAAGAGAACGATTTTATTTTTAGGTAGGGATCCCCGCTCCACGCATATCTTCTTTTCACAGGAAAGCCTAAAGGATCTTTTTTATATTTATTCTTTTTTATATGGTCCAAAGTAGGAACATAAGCACCTGAAATATGCGCATTCTGTTTTGCCTGTTCTCTATAATCTGACGCCACCCATCCTTCAAAGTATTCTATTTCAGCCGCAGAGACTTTTTTTCTGAATTCCGGGTGCTGCAAACTATGCATCTTCTCCCAGTCAACCTTTATACGGGCATTAAACAACTGCTTTTCTCTATCAAAAAGAATTGTCGCCTCCTTATGCAACAGAGGTGTAATTGCCTTTTCGGCATAGATTAACTGTGTCGAGCTAACAGTAAATAAAAGCCCAAGAATTATTGTGATTAACCCTTGTCTTATTAGAAAATTAAATGTTTTATTTTGGTTTTTTTTCATTTTTATTTGCCCACATTAAATATCTCTTAGTAATTAAGTACTTAGCAAAATATAAAATATTTTTGATTCATGAGAAATTAACTCTTCCACCCTTATCTTATCGTCACTTAGGGTATTAAGTCTTAGGCATTTATGGCCTGATCGGATTCCAAACTGGTTATTATTTTTTTAGCTAGGTTTTCTGTTATTCCCGGCACAGATTGCAGCTGAATCATTGAAGATTTTCTTATAGCATCAAGACTGCCAAAACTTTTAAGAAGAAGCAAACGCCTTTTTTTCCCTATTCCTGAAATCAACTCCAACGGCGAGCTCAGCGAACTCTTATCACGTAATTTTCGATGATATGATATTGCAAATCGATGGGACTCGTCTCGAATACGCTGCAGTAAAAATCGAGATGGAGAATTTTCCCGGAAATAAATTGGCTGTTTTCTCCCAGGCAATAATACCTCGTCAGTTTCAATAGTATTACGAAATTTTCCTTTTGCGATACAGGCTAGGTCAACTTTCTCTAAAAGGCCTAGTTCGCGTATTACTTTTTCAGCACTAGATAGGTGCCCCAATCCACCGTCGATTAAAATGAGGTTTGGAATAGCCTTTTTCTCTCTCAAAAGACGACGGTACCTTCTATTAATTACTTCTCGCAACATCGCATAATCATCAATGCCTTTGACATCAGCTATTTTATATCGTCGGTATTTTGAATTTTCTGCGACACCATTTTTAAAAACCACAACTGACCCCACCGCATGCTTTCCAGAAATATTTGATATATCAAATCCTTCGATTACTTCTGGAAAAGATTTTAGTCCTAGAGTCTCCTGCAATTCATCCAGGCTTCGCAGGCTAAGCTCTCCCTTATCCAACTCTGTTCTTAATGCAAAGTTAGCATTTTCTTCTGCCATGCACACAAGATCTTTTTTTTTCCCTCTTGAAGGAATCTCTATACGAACACGACCTTTCTTTTTTTTCGACAACCAATCTGATATGAGCAAAATATCATCTATTGAATGTGGCAAAAGAATTTCTTTTGGAAGAAGAATTTGGTCAATATAATGCTGCTTAATAAAAGATGATAAAATCTCATTATCATCAATGTCTGCCAGTCCTTTTATTTTATATATTTTTTCACCAACCATTTTTCCATTTCGTACAATAAGAACCTGAACCATTACCTGACTATGGTCACGGCAGTAGCCTAAAATATCCTGATCTTCGAGAGAGGTGGATATGATCTTTTGTTTGCCTAAAACTGTTTTTACCGCTAGAATTTTATCTCTATAAACTCCTGCCTCTTCAAAGTTTAATTGATTCGCTGCCAACTTCATTTTTTTTTCTAAACTTTTCACTAATTCATTATTTTTACCCTTTAAAAAAAGTACTACGTCTTGAACAATTTGATTGTACTCCAACTCTGTAGGGTATCCTGCACAGGGCGCTAGACATCTAGCCATTTGGTAGTTTAAGCATGGCCTTCTTATTGCGGTACCATCCAAACGGTCCTTGCTTTGCCGAAGTGGAAAAATCTTATATATCAACCGGATAGTTTCCCTTATTTCTTTGACCATGGTGTAGGGTCCGAAATAGGTAGCGCTGTCCTTTTTAACAAGACGAACTACTTCCAGTCTTGGAAATCGTTCCTGCGTTGTCAGTCGAAGGTATGGATAATGTTTGTCATCTTTTAGTAGAACATTATATCTAGGCTGATGTTTTTTAATAAAATTACTCTCAAGAATCAATGCTTCTGCTTCTGTTGCGGTTGTTAAGAATTTAATATCTTGCACCTTATCGGTAAAAATCCTTGTTCTAATGGGCATGTGGCGAGATTTTTGAAAATATGAACGGACTCGAAGTTTTAGAGATTTTGCCTTACCAATGTAAAGAATTTCCCCCCGACAATCCTTCATGATATAAATACCGGGCAGTTTAGGAATTGTAGTTAAAATTTTAGTAATATCTTTTCTCATCTTTCATTCCAAAATACTTGAAAGGTGTAATACTTGGTTTTTACATTCATGACTATTAAATTTATTTTACATTAATTTTTATGATGACGTGGCATTCTCCACCACTATCTTTTATTTCTAATGGTAATAAAAAATAACCATCAAAAATCACGCGGACTGTGGAATACACGCTTCGGATTTATTTTAGCTGCGTCAGGTTCTGCCGTGGGACTTGGCAATATTTGGAAATTTCCATATATCGTAGGTCAAAATGGGGGGGGTGCTTTTGTTTTAATTTATATTCTTTGCACTATCGCTGTAGGACTCCCAATAATGCTCGCCGAATTTACCATTGGCAGAAAAACCTGCCTCAATCCAGTTGGAGCATTTCAGTCCTTAAAGCCTAAATCCCATTGGGTTAAGATCGGTTACATGGGAGTGCTAGCTGGTTTTTTCATCCTTTCTTTTTATGCAGTAGTGGGTGGATGGACATTAGCTTATTTTGTTAAAGCATTCACTCATACAATGAGTGATTTTTCTTCGCCAAAAGAGGCGGGACAGTTTTTTGGCTCCTTTATCGCTAACACATGGGAAGTTCTTTTTTATCACGCTCTTTTCATGGCAATTTGCGTTGGCATTGTTTTACGCGGTATTCACGGTGGGATTGAGAAGGCCTGCAAAGTTCTGATGCCAACTCTAGTGATTATTCTTATTTTTCTTATGTTTCGCTCATTGACACTGCCAGGTGCAATGGAAGGTATTGAATTTTATTTAAAACCAGACTTTAGCAAAATTGGCCCTCAAACAATTTTAATCGCATTAGGACAGGCCTTTTTTTCACTCAGCCTTGGCATGGGCTGCATGCTCACTTATGGAAGCTACCTTCCAGAACAAGAAAACTTAACCTCCGCAACGGTGTATGTGGTTATCTTTGACACTGTAATCGCACTACTGGTTGGCATGGTGATTTTTCCTGCAGTATTTGCCATGGGACTAGAGCCCACCGAAGGACCTAGTCTTGTATTTAGCGTGTTGCCGGCTGTTTTTGTGGATATGCCATTTGGCAATTTGGTTTCAATCATTTTCTTTGCCTTGCTTGCTATCGCAGCAATAACATCGGGCATATCCCTTTTGGAAGTGGTAGTGGCCTACTTTATCGACCAAAGAAAATGGGATAGAAAAAAAGCTGTTCTCGTTACGTCTGTCACCATCTTTGCTTTTGGAGTACCTTCTGGTTTGTCTTTTGGGGTACTGTCAGAAACCAAACTATTTGATATGAATTTTTTTGACCACGTCGACAATATTGCCTCTAACTACCTATTACCATTAGGCGGAATGTTAACAGCAATTTTTGTCGGTTGGGTATGGGGCACAAAATCTGCGGAAGAAGAAATTGAAAAACATGAAACAAAATTTCACTGGGGCCATGTATGGGGATTTCTCATCCGCTATATCAGTCCAGTTGCAGTTTTTTTGGTTTTCTGCGCGAAGTTTTTCTAACAACAACTTTATAAATAAAACTTTCTAAATCTCCCGCACACCTTAGGATATTTATTCATACGAAATAGTTCACAGGCTATTTAATTTTTGTAATTTTTTGTCCTCTACCTATCAGATTAAATTCCGGTATGGTAACTTCTTTCCCCTGACAGGGTTCGACACACCCAATCACTTGAGCGGCTACGTCATGTTTTTTACAAATTGTTGATATTTTGGTAAATTCCTCCATTCCGTTCACAACAACCACAAATCCGGTTCCCATGTTGAAGACCTCGTACATCTCCGCAGCAGAGACTTCACCTTTTTCCTGAATAAGTTTGAATACCTCGGGGACAGGTGGCGACGGATCAATCACGAAACGAATGTTATCATTTTCTACACGATTCAGATTGCTGTAGCCCCCACTTGTTATATGGACCATTGCTTTAAGGTCAATGCCGTCACCAAGTATTTCCATAATCGGTTTCACATAGATACGAGTAGGTTCTAGCAATTCCTCTCCAAGAGTACGCCCAAGCCGCTCTTCAAACTTATTGATATTCTTTTCTTGTTCTTGCCGCGTTTCACCAAGTAAAATTTTCCTAGCCAGAGTCAGTCCATTTGAGTGCACTCCACTTGAAGCAAGGCCAACAATCATATTACCCGGCTGGATATCTTTTCCTGTATTAACTTTGTCGATCGAAACGAGCCCTATACATGCACCAATGAGATCTACCCCATTGATAATTTCTTTGATCTGAGAAATTTCACCACCAGAGATACTGATCTCTCCCTGCCTAGCTCCCTCGGCGAGACCCTTTCCAATTTCTGAAAAAATTCTTGCATCGGTAAACGAGCAGCCAATATAGTCAACCATGCTCACCGGTCTCGCTCCAACGCAAATCAGATCATTAACATTCATAGCCACGCAGTCAATACCAATCGTGTCATAACGGTCCATAAGCTCCGCTATAATAATCTTGGTTCCAACACCATCAGTACCAAAAGCGATACCTTGCCCGCCACCAATATTTATAACGTTTGCAAAGTATCCGATATCAGCTGCTAAAGGAAAACGTTTACTAAATTTTCTCGTAGGGAGAACATGTTCCAATAGTCCGGAAAGCGCGTCCTCTGCTCCTCGACTAGAAACACCACTTTGTTCATACTTAGACTGGAAGTTGTCTTGAGGGTCGGGCATGCTGTACCTTAAGAAGGTTTAAACAAAAAACTACCGGGGGGCTAATATATCATTAATTTCTAACAACGCTAGCGATACCTGTGAAAATGGTTATGGGTAGATACCCAAGATGCTATAACGGTTATAAATCTTTTCTATAGAGATTGACATCGCCGACGTTCGATAACTTTTCACCTTTTTCTCCCCCCAGTAACGTCCACGAATTTCCTGAAAGGCACTCCGCATTGTGTCGTCGAGTCCCGACCGGACTAAATCAATTTCAATAGGACCTTGTCCAATTTGCGAAACCATTTTTTCTGGTAATTTTTTCCCAGACTGCTCAATAGCCTTTATAAATAAATTATTCTGATTTTCTTCATACCGCCTCTGCATTCGGCCAAATCGAATGTGTGAGAGATTTTTGATCCATTCAAAATATGAAACGGTAACTCCCCCGGCGTTAAGATACACATCTGGGATAATCACAACTCCCATTTCATTAAGAATAGTTTCCGCATTGAAAGTTACTGGTCCATTCGCCGCCTCTGCAATCAGTTTAGCTTTAATACGTGGAGCATTAGCCTGATTAATAACCCCTTCCCTTGCTGCCGGAATAAGAATATCGCACTCTTGCTCTAACAGTTGCGCACTCTTTTCAAAATATTGTCCCTTTCCAAATCCTTTGATTCCACCTTTATTTTCTATTTTATATTGGTAAACCTCTTCGACGTTGAGGCCTTTTTTATTGTAAATCGCGCCATCCCATTCCAAAATAGCGACAATTTTTGCGCCATCTTCTTCTTCCAGAATTTTTGCAGTGTGATAACCCACGTTACCAAGGCCTTGAATAATAATTTCTTTGCCTTCTAATGTATCCCCTTTTAGATGCGCAAGCTTAACATCCTCGGGATGACGAAAAAACTCGCGAAGTCCGAACACAACACCACGCCCAGTCGCCTCAATACGACCATGAATACCACCTGCGGAAACAGGCTTGCCAGTAACACAACCTAAGTAATCTATATCTTTGGGGCGGTGAGCCGCATAGGTACTTACTATCCACGACATTTCTCTCTGTCCTGTTCCCATGTCGGGTGCGGGGACGTTAATGCTAGATCCGATATAATCTTTTTGAATTAATTCATACGCAAAACGACGTGTTATTTTTTCCATTGCATCACGATCGTATTTTTTTGGATCGATAAGCAATCCACCCTTCGACCCACCAAAAGGAACATCAACCAATGCACATTTATAGGACATAAGTGCCGCCAAGGCTTCTACTTCATCCTGATTAACGTTAGGAGCAAAACGGATACCGCCCTTGGCAGGGAGTTGATGATCGCTATGAACTGAACGCCACCCAATAAAATTTTCTACCTTGCCATTAATTTTTACTGGAAACCTAACTTGATACACATTATTTACATTTTTTATGTATTGAGCCATGTCTTCGGGAATATCAAGAGTAGCTAAAGCAGCATCAAACGAACGATTAACACTTTCAAGAAAGCTCACTTCTTTATCAGGGGATACCGGCATATTTCTCTCCTATTTTAGTTTCAGTAGGAACCACGTCTAGTTTTGCTATTTCCCTTAGACTCTACGTTTACATATACTATCAGTGTGACGCAATTTTCTAAAGTGGCAATCAAAATACCTCTTTTTGATAAGTTGGTTTTGGAGAATCCGTTTCTCCGATTTTTCGATGGCAATGGACCTCTTACTTTTAGGTAGATATACTAATAACTTCAAAAGTTAACTCTAAATTGTTTTGTCTATTTACGGAGATTTCTGTGCGGCAGGCAAACCATCAATTGTCCACTTCAACAAGTGGTAAGGGTCTTTACAACATCACCCTTGAAGTTAAGCTGTGGGTAGCCCAACAAAAAATTTCTACAGGATTATTAACTGTCTTTGTTCCCCATACCTCTGCATCGCTTACCATTCAGGAAAATGCAGATTCAGATGTGTTGCATGACCTAACGATGTTTTTTCAGCAACTGGTTCCAGAAGATGGTCCTAACTATCTTCACTGCTCGGAGGGTCCTGATGATATGCCTGCACATATTCGGTCTGCTCTCACACAAACCCAAATATCAATTCCAGTAAATTCAGGGAATCCTTCTCTAGGAACTTGGCAGGATATTTATCTATTCGAACATCGAAGTCAACCACACACGCGTAAAATTCACCTTCATTTGATTGGAGAGTAGATCGTGAGGCTTTAGAAATATTTTTTTGGTATTGAATACAACCTAATTTAAAAAGTACTTTTACTTAACCATCAAGTGCATTCGCTTTTAGAGAAATTGACCTTTCAGTTTTGGTGGCAAGGCGTCTATTTTAGAAGCTCGGAGAATGATATCTGCAACCTCTGACGCCCCATTAATTATTTGATTAAAATCTGATACCGTAACCCTGTTCTCGTCTCTATTTATATACTCAATGGAATCACCATTTTTTATAATGCCTTCTTTCACAACTGAGAAATAGAAACCGCTCCGACCCGATTTGCGAATACGTGCTGATAAGTCTTTTCTGTTCAGCCGTGTATTAAGAGTAATACAAGGCTCCCTCGGCTGAGTCACCACCATTTCAGCCGACCCAATACGCAGTTGATCACCAAGATGAATATCTCCTTCCATCAATCCTGCAGTAGTTAAGTTCTCACCAAAATCCCCAAACGATAAACCTGAATTTCCTAGCTCTTCTTTCCAAAGGTCATAATGTTCTGAAGGATAAACGCAAATTGCTTTATGTATTCCACCATGAATTTTCTTATTTGCTTGGTCATCTCCTTCTAATCCGAGTCGTGTAACTTTTATTGGCCCCTCAGTCTTCCGCTTAAATATTCCTGTCTGAACTCTTTTCCCATTTCGTAGCATTTCTTGTAAGGATCCAACATGGACAGACAAAACTTTCATTAGAATTAATTATTTCCTTAAAATAAATCTATTTGCGAATATTACTTTATAAAATCAGGATGAAAGTAAATAACAAGCAGAAGGGCAGCCAAAGTTAGCACCCAGATAATTATGTAAGACTGCATTGACTGTTTGGCTTTTTTTTTCTCTAGCCAAGTTCTTGGTTTTATTCCTTGGATCAAAAACCCCAGTTTAGCAGAAAGGTTTATGGCCACAATATTAACCGCTAACAAAAACGCTGCTCCGTATGCTAAGTCAGTTTGCCCTGCACCCAACATTAATCCCATGGTTGCAGCCGGAGGCAATAGAGCAACTGCTACCATTACACCCACGAGAATACTTGGAATGCCCGAAGTTAAAGATATTACTGCCGCCGCTCCGGATGCCATCGCTAAAACTGCGGAGTCCAACCCAACATTTGTTCGTGCCAAAAGCTCCCGACTTTCAATATTTAAAGGCCAGAAAATACCGATAAGGATAGACAAGACTAGCGCTAGGCTCATGCCCGCTAGTCCAGTCTTAAAAGCTTTCCACATCAGGTCAGTGTCACCCAATGCCGTTCCTAAAGCCATGGCCAGATTGGGTCCCAGTAAAGGAGCAATAACCATGGCACCAATAACTACCGCAACGTTATCTTTTAAAAGTCCAATAGCAACCACAACGGTTGATAAAAAAATTAATAGTAGGTAGGTTTGGTTTAGACGAGCGTTTTTACCGATGCTGTTATATAGCTCTTCGCGCGTTGTTTCTGTCGCAGAAATCATTTCTGTTTCTTCCTCTGCTTCTTCCCGCGGTAGCGCGGCTTCTACTGGAATAACAACAACTCTATAT